>JBHHXQ010000107.1:0-9844 GCA_046757105.1 Candidatus Krumholzibacteriia bacterium | reverse complement strand
GTGCTCGGCGTGGAAGCGCTGGATCATCTCCCAGGCCTGCGCGGCGGTCTCGGCGTAGCGGAAGAGGTCGAGATCGGCGGACGCGATCGTTCCTTCCCGGGCCAGGAACTCGAAGTCGACCGCACGCTCCCAGAACTCCCGCCCGAAGAGGATGACCGGCAGCTCGCGCGTCTTGTGCGTCTGCACCAGCGTCAGCGCCTCGAAGAGCTCGTCGAGCGTCCCGTAGCCGCCCGGAAACGCCACCAGCGCCTTCGCGCGCAGCAGGAAGTGCAGCTTGCGGATGGCGAAGTAGTGGAACTGGAAGCACAGCTCCGGCGTGATGAACGAGTTCGGGTACTGCTCCATGGGCAGCGTGATGTTCAGGCCGACGCTCTTGGCGCCCGCATCGAAGGCGCCGCGGTTCGCGGCCTCCATGATCCCGGGGCCGCCGCCGGTCACGATCACGTAGTCGCACTCCTCGTCGCGCTGACACGCGCTCGAGACCAGGCGGCCGAACTCGCGCGCCTCGTCGTAGTAGCGCGACTTGGCCAGAACCCGGCGGGCCACGGCCAGACGCCGCTCGAGTTCCGGGCTCAGGCCCTGCTGGCGCAGCTCCTCCTGCAGCGACTCCACGCGCGCACGCGCCACCTGCGGCTCGACGATGCGCGTGCCTCCGAAGACGACGATCGTCGTGTGGATCCTGTGCCTGCGCAGGATGAGCTCCGGCTTGAGCAGCTCGAGCTGCAGCCGCACCGAGCGCAGATCGTGCTGCATCAGGAAGTCGGTGTCCTCGTAGGCGCGGATGTATGACGGAGACTCGAGAATGCGCCGGATGCGCTCGCGGGCCTCGGGATCGGCGGCCTGCACGGAAACCGGCCGCCGCCCCGCCGGCGGATGCGGCGTGCGCCCGGAATCGTTCGCGCGCTCGTCCACTCTCGTCCTTTGGTTTCCCGGCACCGCGCCGGTGCCCGTCAGTCCAGATCGAATCGCTCGCCGAGCTCGGGCACGACGGTGTCCCAGCCACGCTTCTCGCGCAGGTCCGCGGCCAGGGCTTCGGAGGAATGCTCCTCGCCGTGGGTGACGTAGACGCGCCGGGGTGGCCGCTCGATCGCCGACAGCCAGCGCTGCAGCTCCTCGCGGTCGGCGTGCCCCGACATGCTCCCCAGATCGACGACCTCGGCGCGCACCGGAATGGATCCGCCGTGCACCCGGATGCTCTCGGCACCGTCCTGCAGCGCCCGCCCGCGCGTTCCTGCGGCCTGGTACCCCACCAGGGCGATGATGCACTGCGGATCGGGAAGCATGCGCTTGAGGTGGTGCAGGATCCGGCCGCCCGTCAGCATGCCGCTCGAGGAGATGATCAGCGCCGGCCCCTCCACGCGGTTCAGGCGCTTCGATTCCTCGACGCTGCGGCACAGA
The DNA here is from genome assembly GCA_046757105.1 of Candidatus Krumholzibacteriia bacterium. Lineage (GTDB taxonomy): Bacteria > Krumholzibacteriota > Krumholzibacteriia > JBHHXQ01. Next base: position 8,446 of record JBHHXQ010000107.1, on the reverse strand, counting down.
TGCACGTTGGGCCCGTACAGCACGCAGGCGTCGCCGCGCAGCTTGTCGTTCTCGATGAGGTGGTTCTCCGGGTACCGGCAGTAGATCTCGGTGGCGTCGACGGCCATCGGGCTGTCCAGGTAGATGGGGAAGGGCGGCAGCGTGCCGCTGACGATGAGCTCGCGCGCCATGTAGATGATCTGCTGCGCGCGGCCGATGGCGAAGGCCGGCACGAGCAGGATGGACCGGCGCTCGAGGACGCGCCGCAGGACGGGCTCGAACTCGGCGAGCGCCGGCTCCTGCGGGTGGGTGCGATCGCCGTACGTGGACTCCACGATCAGGTAGTCGGCTTCGCCGGGAGGCAGCGGATCGGGGTTCAGCGGCACCCCGTAACGCCCGACGTCGCCGCTCCACAACAGACGGCGTGTGCCACCGTTCCGTCGCACCTCGACGTCGACCATCGCCGAGCCGATGATGTGACCCACGTCCCGGAAGCGCACCCGCAGGCGCGGTGACAGCTCGAACCACTCGTCGTAGTCACGCGCCTCGATGAACTCGAGCGTGCGCTCGACGTCCTCGTGACCGTAGAGCGGTAGCGCCGGCTTGTGCTTGCTGAGCCCCTTCTTGTTCAGCCAGCGCGCGTCCTCCTCCTGGATGTGCGCCGAGTCGTTCAGGAGCAGCTCGACCAGGTCCAGGCTGGGTGGCGTGGTGAAGATGCGGCCACGGAAGCCGTGACGGACGAGCCGGGGGAGCCACCCCGAGTGGTCGATGTGCGCGTGCGTGAGCACGAGGTACGGGATCGTTCCGGGGTCGTAGTGCGGCTGCTTCCAGTTGAGCAGCCGCAGCGACTTCAGGCCCTGGAACATGCCGCAGTCGACCAGCAGGCGGTCGCCGTCGACCTCGAGAAGCGTCTTGGAGCCGGTCACCGTGCCCGCGGCACCCAGAAACGTGAGCTGCAGGATCACCCTCCTCTCGGCGACGCGGGGTCTGGAGCGCCAGACAGCATGTCAGATGAGGCGCATCGGGTCCAATGGTTCGGGGTGGGTGGGAGAAGGACCGGCCGGGCGCGTGCCGGGTTTTCGGGGAACGCCCGCCGGTCCCGAGGGCATGGCTCCCGCGTGTCGGGGCGCCGTCGCAACGAGCAACGGCGACAACGCTGACGCGGCGGTTGCCCGGCTGGTCGAGGGAAGCGGTGCGCCAGCCGTCGCTTGTCCGCTCCTGGGACCGGCACCGTGACAGATCGTGCGTCTGCAACTCGCGGCAGGGGCACGCCATCACGTCCCGACATCATGAGCACTCCAAAGGTACGGTGGGGTCAAATGCCCCGCAAGGGGTGCGGGCTTGGAGCCGGCCCTGCCACCGCAGGTTCCACGGCGACCCGCGCGCCGCGTCCGGCACCTCCGGCTCGCCTCAGGCGACCGCCGCCACCAGCTCGCGCCTGCAGCAGGCAGGCGCGGCCGAACGGAGTGTCGGGGACCCGCGCGAGCGCCTGCGGGGAGAGCGGCTCCGGATCGCCCAGATCCTCGAACGGCGGCTCGTCGACGCGCCGCCGTGCACCGGGGGGCGCGCCACAGCCGCCCGTCGTCGTCGAGCAGCAGGCTGCCGCACCCGGCGACCCGCCGCCTGCCGCAAGCGACGCGATCGCCCCTCGATCGCCCGAGGGGGTTGAGGATCCGGGGCGTGCCCCCTGCAAGAGTGCGGACGTTCCAGACAAACGAATCTTCTCAGGGAGGGGCGCATTGCGGTATCACGTCGTCTGTCTGGCCGGGTTGGTGCTCGCGGGCCTGCTTCCAGCAGTGCCCGAGGTCGACGCGCAAACCAGCTGCGGTACGGTGGACTTCGAGCTCGTCTCGAGTGCGAGCGTGCAGGGTCTCATGCAGCAGCCTGCGCAGTCCGAAGGCGACATCACCAGCGGGTCTCTGGCGCCCGGATCCTGGACGCTGACGTTCGACGACACGGGCGGGCCCGCCGGCGCCGGAGCGCGACGCAATCACATCAAGTCCTTCTACACCTACGACGCCAACGCGCAGATCTTCGCGGCGACCTTCTCGGCGAGCCAGGTGGACCTGCAGCTGGTGGGGGCCGACCTCACGTTCACCAGTGCGGCCGAAGTGATCCTCGTCGCGCCGGACACCAACGTCAACGGCAGTCTGAGCAACGCCGAGCTCGACAACCAGACGCTCAGTGCGTCGATCGATGCGAGCTGCGCTTCGGGCACGACCCTGTGCAGCGGGCTGGGAAGCGCCACCGGCGGCATCTCGTTGAACCTCGTGACGACGCCGCTCAACGGCTCGCTCGACACGAGCGTCTGTGCCACACCCGTCGAGCCCTCCGTCCGGGGTACGATCAAGGCCTTGTTCCGAGAGTAGACACGTGTGGCGCGGCGCGTGGATGCAGGCGGCCGGCGATCCAGCGGCCCCACGACCGCCTCGGCGGGCGCCGCGGGCGCCGGCCGCTCGGCACCCCGGGTGCCGCGGCCGCTCGCCGCTCCGCCGCCACCCGGGCGGCTTTGCAGCCCGCCGAGCCACCGCGTATCATCATCAGGGTCGCAATTCGGATGCATCCAGGAGGAGGAGGGCTCCATGTTCGCGAAGAGGTTTCTGGTGTGCGCGTGGATCGTCGCGTCGGCAGTGTGCTGCCCGGTTTTCGGTGCGGCCGTCGCGCAGCCCGAGCCCGAGTCCTTCGAGCTGACCGCAGAGGACAGCGTCCGCGTCATGGCGTACTGGTATGCAGCGCCGAGGTCCGAAGATGCACCCGTCGCGCTCCTGCTGCACAACGTGGGCTCGAGCCACTTCGGCTGGCAGCCGCTTCTGCGGCCGCTCTCGAGCGCTGGCCTCCGCGTGCTGTCGCTCGACCTGCGCGGGCACGGGCGCTCGAAGGACCTCGCCCCGGACGTGTACCAGCGCATGGTGCGCCGGGAACGCGGCCCATACCTGGCCATGATCCACGACGTCGAAGCCGCGATCCGCTGGCTCACCGACGAGAAGGACGTGCCGCCCGAGGAGATCATCCTGGTCGGCGGCGAGTACGGCTCGACGCTGGCCTTTCAGGCCATGGCCCGGAATCCGGAGCTCGGCGCGGCGGTCGCGCTGAGCCCGTCGACGAAGTACTTCCAGGCACCGCTGCTCACCCATGCCGAGAAGTACGGGACAAGACCGCTCCTCCTCGTGCTCCCGAAGCAGGACCTCACCCAGGGGAGCTCGAAGATCGCCGAGATGATGCGCGACAACCCGATGTTCGAGATGAAGGTCTATCCGCGCTACGACGCCCAAGGGGTGAACATGCTGGGGCTGTCCTGGCGCGTCGAGGAGTTCATCGTCCGCTGGCTGTGGGAGACCTTCGAGCTCGGGTCCTCCTGAGCGCGGGCCGACGGAGAACCAGCCACGGCTCGGCGTGGACTACGGGTGCGCCCGCGCGTGCATCCTGCACGTTCTGCGCCGCTCGACACTCGTCCCGGTCGGCCACCCGTCGGCTGCGGAGCCGGCTCGGTTCGCGGCGTCAAAATTGCACGCGGGTTCCGGGCGCCCCGTGGGGGAGCGCCTGGACGGGGCGTGCGATGCTGCAGGTGCGATGCGTCGAGAGTGTCGAGGAACTCCAGGAACTGCGGGAGCGCTGGACCGCGCTTCTCGACACCCGAGACCCCTACTCGATCTACACGAGCTACGAATGGATCCGTGCCTGGCATGACGCCTTCGGCTGCGCGCGCAGGCCGCACGTGTTGATCGCCGAGCAGGAGGACCAGCTGCTCGGTGTGCTGCCGCTCCAGGCGTCCCGACAGCGCCAGGCGGTGCTGCCGCTCCGGCGGCTCGAGTTCATGGCCAACGGTCACAGCCCGTGCGCCGATCTGGTGTGCGATCCGAGGTGTGCCGCGGACGTGCTCGAGGCGTTGGCGCGCCACCTGCGTCGCCGGGCGCTCTTCTGGGACCTGGCGATGTTTCCGGAAGTGCGTGCCGGCGCGCAGCTGGCACGCTTGCACGCTCTCTACCCCGAGCCGGCGCGCGGCTCACAGCTGCAGCGCCAGGCGCCGTTCATCCCGCTGCACGGAAGCTGGGACGACTACCGCAGCACCATCTCCAAACGTTTCCTCAAGGTCCTGCGCAACAACCGCAACCGTGTGACGAAGCAGTTCAAGGCCGAGGTCGAGCTTTTCGAATCGCCCGACGCCGTCGAGGCCGGACTGCCGGACATGTTCGAGATCGGCGAGCGCAGCTGGCAGGGACAGGGGCGCTCGGCCGTGGGCAGCACGCCGGAGAGCCGCATGTTCTACGAGGCGATCGCCCGCACCTTCAGCCGCCGTGGCCAGGTGCGTCTGTGGTTCCTAAAGCTCGACGGCCGCAGGGTCGCCTTCGAGTTCCACCTCGTGCACGGCGGAGTCGAGTTTGGTCTGAAGACCGGCTACGACGTCGACCACGAGAAGCTGGGCGCCGGCACCTACCTCGACCAGCACATCGTCGAGCGCCTGTTCGAGGAGAAGCACGTGCACGAGTACGACCTGCTCGGCAATTGCGATTTCTACAAGCAGCGCTGGACGAAGTGCACGCGCGACTACCACCGGCTCACGTTGTACGGCGGCACCTGGACGGCGCGATTGCTGTCCCTGTGGAACCTGCGTCTGGCCCCGTTCCTCAGGCAGCAGGCCTGGGTGCAGCGTCTGCGTGAAGCCATGCTGGCGCAGCGAACCGCCCGGCAGGGATCGTCGTGAGTCGGGACAGCCGGGCAACGCCGCGTGTGCTGGTCTCGGCGGGCGCCGAGAAGCAGAGCCTGGCCGCGGTGCGCAGCCTCGGACGCGCCGGCTTCTCGGCCGACGTCCTGAACTCCAGGCCGGATGCACCCGCTTTCCGCTCGCGCTGGTGCAACGAAGGCATCGTCTCGCCGTCCAACCTGGACGCCGGTGCGTACGTGCGCTTTCTGCTCGACCGCGTGCGGCGGCACCGCTACGTCACCGTGCTCGCCTGCGACGATCTCACCGCGACATGCCTGAGCCAGCACCGCGAAGCGTTCGCGCGCCACACCCGGCTGGCGCTGCCGGCACCCGGGATCCTCGAGCGCGCGACCGACAAGGCGGAGCTCGTGCGCCTATCGACGGATTCCGGCATTCCGGTGCCGCGCACGCTGCATCCGCAGACACGTGCGCAGGCCGACCGCATGGCCTCGGAGCTCGGCCTGCCGCTCATCCTCACGGGCGCGCACGGATGGGGCGCCCAGCACGTGCGCCTGGTGCAACGCGTCGACGATCTCGGGCCCTACCTCGAGCAGATCGCAGCGCTCGAGGACGGCCGGCTGCCGATGATGCAGGAGTTCGTTCCCGGGGTGGGATACGGCTTCTCGACGCTGTTCCGGCACGGCCAGGCGCGGGCGCTGTTCATGCACCGGCGCGCCTCCGAGTACGACGTGCGCTCCGGCGGCGCGCCCTACAGCTGCCCGATGGCGGAGAGCGTGGACGAGCCCGAGCTGCGCCGCCACGGCCTGACACTCTTCGAGGCGCTCGGCTGGCACGGCCTCGGCATGGCGGAGTGGAGACGCGACACGCGCAACGGCCGCTTCGTGCTGATGGAGATCAACCCGCGCCTGGTGGGCAGCACAGACCTGGCCATCCGCTGCGGTGTCGATCTGCCGGTGCTCGCCTGCCGGATGCTGCTCGACGGTGACGTGCCCCCGGTCCTCGAATACCCGACCGGTGTGCGGATGCGCTGGCTGCTTCCGGACGCCCTGCGCGATCTGCTCGCCCGGCCGCGCCAGGCGTTCCGGCAGCACCTCGGCGGCGCCAGCTCCGACTGGTGCTGGCGCGACTTGATGCCGCACTGGATGCAGCTGCGCATCGCCACCTGGGAGCTGCGCCACGCGGGCAGACGCGGCACACCGACGGGCCGCGACCCGCACTGAAGCGCGCCCCCCGCGGCGGCGCGCTCCATCTGCATCACAGGGCCGAGTCGAGACCGGCGCCCCGAGCCGTTCGTCTCGAGCCTGCCGCCGGGGCGGAACCCACCGGCGCGGAAGCGCCTCGCCGACCGTCCCTGCCGGCGCATCCTCCGTCCTCCCAACGGATTGCGGCCGTGCCAGCGGGGTGGGCTCGACCGCAAGGCTTGATTTGACCCCTACTTCTTGCTGTGATAAGAGATTCCGAGGTTCACCTCAGAACGACCGTGAAGCCGGGAGGGACAGGTGCGCAAGCGAGCCACCGTCGCCATCGTGGGGAGACCGAACGTCGGCAAGTCGACGCTGTTCAACCGCATCCTGCGCCGCCGTGAGGCGGTCGTTCACGACGTCTCGGGGGTGACACGCGACCGCCACTACGGTGCCACCACCTGGAACGATCAGCCCTTCTACGTCGTCGACACCGGTGGCCTCCTGCCGCGCGCCCGCGAGGGCATGGAGGCTCTGGTGCGCGAGAGCGCGCTCGTGGCGCTCGCGGAGTCCGACCTTCTCCTCGTCGTCGTCGATGTCAACACCGGCATCACCGACCTCGACCTGGAGCTGGCGCAGCTGGTGCAGCGCCAGGGCAAGCCGGCGCTGGTGGTGGTCAACAAGGCCGACGACGCGGCACGCGCGGCGCAGGCCGGCGAGTTCTACAGGCTGGGGCTCGGAGAGCCGATCGCGATCTCCGCCATGCACGGCCAGGGAACGGCGGAGCTTCTCGACCGGGTCGTGGCGCACCTGCCGAAGAACCTCCCCACCTCGCCCGTGAGCGACGCCGAACTCCGGGTGGCGATCATCGGCAAGCCGAACGTCGGCAAGAGCTCGCTCGTGAACGCGCTTCTCGGCGAGGAGCGCGCGCTCGTCTCCGAGGAGCCGGGAACCACCCGTGACTCGATCGACTCGCGCCTGCGCTGGCACGACCACACGATCGACCTCGTCGACACGGCGGGGCTGCGGCGGCGCGCGCAGCAGAAGCACGCGGTGGACGTCTTCGTGGCCCTGCGGGCGTTGCGCAGCATCGAGCGCGCCGACGTCTGCCTGCTGCTCCTCGACGCGAGCCTGCCGATCAGTCATCAGGACACGCGTGTGGCGGGCCATGCGCACAAGGCGGGGAAGGGCATCGTCGTGTGCTTCAACAAGTGGGACCTGGTGGAGAAGGATACGGCCACCGTGAACCAGTACCGGCGCGACTTCGAGCGCGAGTTCGCCTTCATCCGCTACGCGCCGTTGCTCTTCGTGTCCGTGCAGACGCGGCAGCGCGTCCACAAGCTGCTCGAAACGGCCTGGATGGTGGGGGAGGCGCGGGCGCGCCAGGTGGTCACCTCCCGGATCAACCGCGTCCTCGACGAGGCCACACGCCGCCATCCGCCGCACTACCACGGTGGCGGCAACGGCCACGTGAAGTACGGATTGCAGGTGGCGGTGAAGCCGCCGCGGTTCGCCGTGTACGTCAACAACCCGGACTACTTCGACCGCGCCTACATCCGCTATCTGAACAACGCGCTGCGCTCGGCATTCGAGTTCCCGGGAACGGCGTTGCGGATCGAGCTCCGGGCGAGCCCGGGCCGGCGCGCACGGGAAGGGGCGGAGACGACATGATCCGGCTGCTTCTGGCATTGCTGGTCAGCTATCTGGTGGGGGCGATCCCGTGGAGCTACCTGGCTGGGAGAGTGGTGGGCGGCATCGACCTGCGCACCGTGGGCAGCGGGAACCTCGGCGCCAGCAACACCTTCCGCGCCCTGGGCGCGCGCGTCGCCATTCCGGTCCTGAGCCTCGACGTGCTCCAGGGTCTGGTGGCGCCGCGCGTGTTCGCACGAGGGGCGACGGACGCAGCGGTGGTCCCGGCCGCCGTGGCGGCGGCGCTCGCCGGGCTCGCCGCCATCGTCGGACACATGTTCCCGGTGTATCTGGGCTTCCGGGGCGGCAAGGGAATCGCCACGTCGGCGGGGGTCTTCGCGGCGCTCGAGCCGCAGGCCTTTCTCGTCTGCCTGCTGGTTTTTGTGCTTGCAATCGTGCTGAGCGGCGGCATCGTGTCTGTCGGTAGCCTGCTCTCGTCGCTCGCACTTCCTTTCGCGATGTACACTCTGGGACCCGCGGGCGGCGAGACCGATTGGACGCGCCTCGGTCTCGCGGCGGCGCTCGTCGTTCTCGTGTGGGTGAAGCACACCGCCAACATCGGACGCCTGCTGCACCGGACCGAGAAGAGCCTCTTCGATCGCAGTCGCGGTGCCGTGCGCTAGGGCCGGGGCGGCCGGCCGGCGAGGTGAGAGGATGCTGCAGAGGAACGACGCATGACGGCGGTCTCGGTTCTGGGTGCCGGGAGCTGGGGAACTGCGCTGGCCGTTCTCCTGGCGGAACGGAACCCCATCCTGTGGGACCACCGTGAGGCACGTGCGGCGCGCATCGAAGCGACGCGCCGCAACGAACGCTACCTGCCCGGGGTCCACATCCCGGACGGCGTGCGCGTGACCGGGGAGCTCCGGGCCGCGGTGCAAGGCGCCGGCGTCCTGGTCATCGCGATTTTCTGGCTGCATACGGGATCGGTTTGGCC
>JBHHXQ010000106.1:0-9861 GCA_046757105.1 Candidatus Krumholzibacteriia bacterium | reverse complement strand
CTGCAGGACCTGGCGCGCGTCGCGCGCAAGCATCGCGTCGTGGTGCTGTCGGACGAGATCTACGGCGAGCTGCACCACAAGGGGCAGCACGTGTCGATCGCGCGCTTCTATCCCGAGGGCACCATCGTGAGCGCAGGCCTGAGCAAGTGGTGCGCTGCAGGTGGCTGGCGGCTCGGCACCTTCGCCTTCCCGCCCGGGCTGGGGTGGCTGCGCGACGCCATGGCGGCCGTGGCCAGCGAGACCTTCACCACGACGAGCGCGCCCATCCAGTACGCCGCCGTGCGTGCCTTCCAGGGCGGGCTGCGCATCGAGCGCTACCTGTGGTACTCGCGCCGCATCCTAAGCGCGCTGGGCAAGTGGATCAGCCGCCGCATCAACGAGGCCGGCCTCGAGATGGACCGCCCGCGCGGCGCCTTCTACGTCTTCCCGGACTTCGATCCGTTCCGCGACAAGCTGTGCGGGCGCGGCATCACGACGAGCAACCAGCTCTGCGACCGCCTGCTGCAGGAAACCGGCGTCGCCATCCTCCCGGGCACTGCCTTCGGCCGTCCCCCCGAGGAGCTCACCGCCCGCATCGCCTACGTCGACTTCGACGGCTCCCGTGCCCTCGCCGCAGCCGAGGTCCTGCCCCGCGACCGCCCCCTCGACCGGGCGTTCCTGCAGACCTACTGCGCCGGCGTCATCACCGCAATCGACCGCATCTGCGACTGGCTCCCCGCCTGAGGTGATTCCTCCGCGGCGCCGTCTTGCCGCCGGCAGACGCCGTGCCCGGCTGCCTGCTCCACGCACCGGGGACCCACGGACACCCCGCCCCTCCATGGGGGCGTGGCCCGGCGCGTCCGAGGTCCGCGGCTCGGGGGCACGAGAGGGTCTCGAGGTCGCGCACACTCCGGTCACACCCCGGCGTGATGCATTGACGTGCTCTCGCCTGCCGTCTATATTTCGTGGCCTGCTTGGCTCCAACCCACCACGTGGTCGGAAGTTCGAGGGTTTGCGAATGCGTCGGAAGCGACCAGTCGTTGGCATCGTTCTGCTCGTGGCCCTGCTGGGCCTCGCGCTCGGCTGCCGCCGGGAGGTGGCTCCGCTCTTCCGGAGCAACGTCCCGCCGGAAACCACGCTTACGATCATTGCGGAGGAGAGCACGCTGGCCTTCTACCGCTACCACGTGTACTGGAGAGGCGAAGACCGAGATGGCGAAGCGGTCCGCTATTTCTACGCGATCACGGACACGTTGAGCCGCAACGAAGAGGAGAACTGGGATCCGTCGCTCGCGGACGACCGCGACCGCGGTCGGTTCACGACGAAGACGGATTCGGTCTTCCTCTTCGACTCGGCCGTGGGCCGACAGGCATTCAACATCGTCGCCATCGACGACTTCGGTGAGATGGATCCCACGCCGGCGCGGGCCTTCTTCCGGATCGTGGACAACGGACTGCCGAGGATCCAGTTCATCGACGTCACCGCATACAAGGAGGGCCTCGTTCCGTGTGCGTCGGCCGATCCCTGCACGGTTCCCACCTTCACGGACTTCAAGGTCCGGTTCAGCGGGACCACCCGAAACGGTTTCACCACGGGTTACACCTGGCAGATCGCCCCTCCCAACTGGGAGCCTTCCGGAGACCGCTGCGACACCTGCTTCGTGGACGCGCATCGGGACACCACCGTGCTCGACGCCCAGGGCGACACGCTGTGGTCGCTCGCACGCGACACCGTCTCGGTCTTCGTGAGGAGCGACCGCGACGACCCGGTCGATCCGGGGCGGTTCCCTTTCCGGACCCGCGTGCGGGACGACGCCCGCCTGATGTCCCTCCTCAGCGCCGGAGAGCGCTTGATCAACGTCAACTACGACCCGGATACCCGACTCTACCGCATCCCCGAGTGCCAGTGCCCGAACGCTCCGCCCGACTGCGACGGCGGCTCGATGGTCCCCTTGGGATGGGTCACGGGGTTCGGGGAGACCGTCGAGTTTCCCCTGTCCGAGTGGCGGCCGTTCTGCCCGGGAGACACCATCCCCAACTTCGCGACCGTCACCTTCTACGCGCGCGGCTGGGACGATCCGAGGGACGAAGCGAACGATCCGGCCATCGGTCTCCTGGAAACGGAATACCGCTTCCGGTTCGAGGCCGAGACGAGCCGCTTCTCCAACCGGAACCAGGAGTTCTCCTTCCCGGCGAAGCCGGCGCAGGATCTACCGCTCCCGGGTGGCGGCACCTTCCGGGGTGCGGCCATCAGCTGGACGACCTGCCCCCTCGACTACAAGCTCGAAGCCAGCTCCGTCGACGAGCAGGCCAAGGTCGACGGGACCCCGGATTCCCTGGTCTTCCACGTGGGTGGGGCGCCGACCATCGACAGCGTCTCCGTTCCGGCGGTCATGGTCTTCATGCCGGCCTGCGGTCAGCTGGGGCCGCTCTGCCCGAACCCTTCCGATTACGAGTTCGGCCCGGACACGTTGGTGGTCGTGGGCATCCACCCGGACGTGGACACGCTCGGGACCAACAACTTCGTTCTGCCGTTCAAAGCCTGGGCGCACGATCATCCGCGCGACCGGGATCCGGAGGCGCAATACGACGTGACCCGGGTGGGTCGGATCCGTGCCTGGCGTTTCAGCTTCGACTGCGTGAATCAGCCTGGGGAGCCGCCGTGCCAGGACGTGCAGATTCACAGCGAGGACAACTGGAGGCGGGAGGAGCGCGGCGAATCCGATCCGCAGAACCAGGAGGTCTTCGACGAGAACCTGATGGTCCTGGATGTCGAATTGGACGTGGTGCCCCTCGATGTCTTCCCGTTCGGCAGGGCCGTGCTCAAGCTCACGCGGTCGAAGGGACCGTACGAGTTCACGCTCGAGGGACGTGACACCGCGGACCTGGGACAGAGGTGCAGCTATCCGCTGAGCTTGAGCGAACCCCGAGAGTACTTCGATCTCGACATCTCGAGTCTCGGCCGCACGACCCAGCTGCTGCGCCGAACCGTCATCTGGCGCCAGCTCACGGACGTGCGCCCGTTGCCGAAGCCGTCACCCCCCGCCAGCCCCTTCGCGAATCGCAAGAAGCCGATGAGATGACCCGCGTCGGGGCTCAGGCGCAGGAGGCCGCCACCCTGGCGTGCGACACCGCTTGGCCGGGCCCCTCGAGGACCCGTGGAGGAGGCGAACACGAGCTTTCCCCTCGACGGGGATCTGCTAAGCTGCGGTGGGTCGGGACACGAGCCGTGGAACCTGCATGCTGGAGAGGTTCGCATGACGTCATGTGGAGACACGTTCAAGACATGGACGACCCTGAAGGTCGGGGCAACGGACTACGGCATCTACAGCCTGGAGCGACTCGAGGCCGCCGGCTACACGGTCGATCGCCTGCCGTACTCGCTCAAGATCCTGCTCGAGAACCTGCTGCGCTGCGAGGACGGGCGCGCGGTGTGCGCCGCCGACATCGAGGCCCTGTGTCGCTGGGAGCCGACCGCTGCGCCCCGGCGAGAGGTCGCCTTCATGCCGGCGCGCGTCATCCTGCAAGACTTCACCGGCGTTCCGGCCATCGTGGACCTCGCGGCCATGCGTGACGCACTGGCTGCGCTGGGCGGCGATCCGCGCAAGATCAATCCGCAGCTGCCGGCGGAGCTGGTCGTCGACCACTCGGTGCAGGTGGACGCCTTCGGCGATCCCGCGGCGCTGCAGGAGAACGCCCAGCTGGAGTTCGAGCGCAACCAGGAACGCTACGCCTTCCTGCGCTGGGGACAGACGGCCTTCGACAATCTCCAGGTGGTGCCTCCGGGCACGGGGATCGTGCACCAGGTCAACCTCGAGCATCTGGCGCGCGTCGTGTTCGAAAAGCGCACGCCCGACGGCAGGCTCGCCTACCCGGACACGCTCGTCGGCACCGACAGCCACACGACGATGGTGAACGGTCTGGGCGTCCTGGGGTGGGGCGTCGGCGGCATCGAGGCCGAGGCGGCCATGCTGGGCCAGCCGATCAGCATGCTCATTCCGCAGGTCGTCGGCTTCGAGCTGCGCGGCACGCTGCCCGAAGGCGCCACGGCCACGGACCTCGTGCTCACGGTGACGCAGATGCTGCGCCGGAAGGGCGTGGTGGCGAAGTTCGTCGAGTTCCACGGTGACGGTCTGGCCGGCCTGACCTTGGCCGATCGGGCGACACTTTCCAACATGTCGCCGGAGTTCGGGGCGACGTGCGCCGTCTTCCCGATCGACGAAAAAACGCTCGAGTACCTGCGTCTCACCGGCCGCAGCGAAGAACGCGTCGCGCTGGTGGAGGCGTACGCGAAGTCGCAGGGCCTCTTCCGGACGGACGGCACGCCCGATGCGCAGTACAGTGACTCGATCGAACTCGATCTCACCAGCGTGGTGCCGAGCCTGGCCGGGCCGCGACGGCCGCAGGACCGCGTCCCGCTCGACCGGGCCAAGGACATGTTCCTGGAGGCTCTACCGGACATGGCCGGCGTGGCACGTGGCGGGGCGGGGCCGATCGGCGACGACGGCACGCAGACGGCCGTGGCGGCCGCGGTGCGGATACGCCTGAACGGCGAAGAGTTCGCTCTGCAGCACGGGTCGGTGGTCATCGCCGCTATCACCTCGTGCACCAACACCTCCAATCCCGCGGTCCTCGTCGGCGCGGGGCTGGTGGCCAGGAAGGCCGTGGAGCGCGGACTGAAGGTGAAGCCGTGGGTGAAGACGAGCCTGGCGCCGGGCTCCAGGGTGGTGACCGAGTACCTGCGCGCATCCGGCCTCCTGCAGGACCTGGAGAAGCTGCGCTTCCACGTCGTGGGGTACGGTTGCACGACGTGCATCGGCAACAGCGGCCCGCTGCCGGAGCCGGTGGGCGAGGCCATCGAGCAGGGGAAGCTCGTGGCGGCCGCGGTGCTGTCCGGCAACCGCAATTTCGAGGGTCGCATCAATCCGCTGGTTCGGGCCAACTACCTGGCGAGCCCACCGCTCGTGGTGGCCTACGCCCTCGCCGGACGCATGGACCTCGACCTGTACGGCGAGCCGCTGGGACAGGACGGCGATGGCCGCGACGTTTACCTCAAAGACATCTGGCCGAGCAACGAAGAGATCCAGAGCATCGTCCTCGACTACGTCAGGCCCGAGATGTTCGCGAGCGAGTATGCCGACGTCTTCACCGGAGACGAGGGGTGGCGGGCCGTCCAGGTTCCCGAGGGTGAGCGCTTCGCGTGGGATCCGGAATCGACCTACGTGCGGCAGCCGACGTTCTTCGAGAACATGAAGCGCGAACTCGATGCGCTGCAGGACGTCGAGAACGCGCACGCCCTGGCGATGCTCGGCGACTCGGTGACGACGGATCACATCTCACCGGCCGGCGCGATTCCGAAGGACATGCCCGCGGGGCGCTACCTCATCGAGCACGGCGTGGACCCGAAGGACTTCAACTCGTTCGGGTCGCGGCGCGGCAACCACGAGGTCATGATGCGCGGCACCTTCGGCAACATCCGCCTGCGGAACGAGCTCGTCCCCGGCGCGGAGGGCGGCTGGACCCGCCATCTCCCCGACGGCGAGCAGATGAGCATCTACGAGGCCGCCAGGCGCTACCGCCAGGAGGGCGTTCCGCTCCTCGTCATCGCCGGCAAGGAGTACGGCTCCGGCTCGTCACGCGACTGGGCCGCGAAGGGGACGAACATGCTCGGCGTGCGCGCCGTGATCGCGGAGTCGTTCGAGCGCATCCACCGCAGCAACCTCATCGGCATGGGCGTGCTGCCGCTGCAGTTCGCGGACGGCGAGTCGCGCCGCAGCCTCGATCTGACCGGCGACGAGACCTACTCCATCACCGGCATTGCCGAGGGCCTCGAGCCCGGTATGCGCCTGCAGGTCGTCGCCACCGCGGCCAGCGCCGACGACCCCCCGAAGCAGTTCGACGTCATCTGCCGCATCGACACCCCGGTGGAGCTCGAGTACCACCGCCACGGCGGCATCCTGCACTACGTCCTCCGCCAGCTGATGTGAGCGTGAAGCGCCGGACACCGTCCTTGCGCGACTCCGGATCAGTCGACGTGCTCCACGGGCATGACGCTCAAGTCGAGCTGCTCTTCGCCCCGCAGGATGGTGAGCGTGATGCGGCGCTTGAGCGGCCACTCGGTGAGGAAGCGATGCAGGTCGTCGATCCCGCGGATGGCCTGCCCGTTCAGACCGACGATGAGGTCGCCCTCGCGCATGCCGGCGCTGTCGGCCGGACCGCGCTCCTCGAGCGACAGAACCTCCACCGCGGTCTCGGTTCCCAGCTCGTGGTGGCGGACCATGCGACGTTCCAGGGGCCGGTCGGCTCCGGCGATCCCCAAACGGCCGCGGCGCACGTGCCCGTGCTTGAGGAGCTGCGGCAGCACCCACTTCGCGGTGTTCGCGGGGATCGAGAAACCGATGCCCTGGGCGATGGCGATGATCGCCGTGTTGATGGCGATGACGCGCCCTTTCGAGTCGAGAAGCGGCCCCCCCGAGTTGCCGGGGTTCAGCGGCGCCGTGTGCTGCACGATGTTCTCGATCAGACGTCCGTCCTGGCTGCGCAGCGCGCGCCCAACGGCACTCACGACGCCCGTGGACACGGTGGACTGGAAGCCGAGCGGGTTGCCCACCGCGATGACGAGCTGGCCGACACACAGTGCCGACGAGTCGCCCAGCGCCGCATACGCGAGTCCGGAGCGCTGGCACCGAATCACGGCGAGGTCCGTGGCGGGATCTTCACCGACGAGCGCCGTCTCGGCCTCCGTGCCATCCGCGAAAACGGTGGTCAGTCGCCTGGCGCCGTGCACGACGTGGCTGTTCGTGAGGATGTAGCCGTCCGGAGTGATGACCACACCCGAGCCGGCTCCCGTCTGCCCGCGTGCCGACCTCCGTGCCCGCGTGCCGACGCGAATGCTCACGACCGCCGGGCCCACCGCCGAGACCACGAAGATGACGGCGCGCGAGTACGCGTCGAGGAGCTCGACGTCGTTCGACCGCGAGGCCTGGATCTCGCGGCCCTCTTGATCGTCCTCCCCGGGCTCGATCCCTGCGATCCACTCCTGGGGAGAGGTGTCCTCTTCATCCTTGCGTCGCCGCATGCGTTCACACCTCGTTCCTGGGTTCGACGTGCGGTCGGCCCGAGGGCTCCGGCGGCTTCCAGCCGACAAGCGCGGGCACGCGGATCCACTCTGGAAGCTCCCCCCGGCCGCGTCAACCCCCGTCGCCATCCCTTCCGTTGCCCGGCAGTTCAGCCGGTGGTAGAGTCCCCGCACCCACACACACGGGAGTCGTGGATGTCTGTCGAGGGGACGAGCTATCGCACGCTTGCTTCATGCCTGGCGCTGTCTGCCGTCGCGGGGTGCGACGACCTTCCGACGGGGCCTGCCGAGGTGCCTGCCGAAACCATCCGTGCGGTCACGCTCGCCGACTGGACGCCCGGAGGTTACGGCACGACCGCGGCAGCGGACGAGCTGCAGGCCCTCGCATCGACCGGCGCCAGCAGTCTGTGGATCATCGCCACCGGCTATCAGGTCGACGCCACGGCGACGACGGTGGTCACGGACGCCGGCCGCACGCCGACCGCGGACTCCGTCCGGCGGGCGGCCGAAGTCGCCGCGGGCGCCGGGCTCGATGTGGCGATCAAGCCACATGTCGACCTCGACGATGGTGCATGGCGCGGAACGATCGACCCGGTCGACGTCGCCGCGTGGTTCGACTCGTACCATGACTTCCTGCTGCCCTGGGCGGATCTGGCGGCCGACATCGGCGCCGTGCAGTTCGTCGTCGGGACCGAGCTGGCGGGAACGGTGAAGCACGAGGGGCTGTGGCGCGAAACGATCCGGCTCGTGCGCGCCCGCTTCACGGGCCAGTTGACCTACGCGGCTTCGTGGGACGAGGCATCGCGCATCGGCTTCTGGGACGCGCTCGAACTCGTCGGCGTCAACGCGTACTTTCCGGTGGCGAATCGCGCCGACCCGAGTCGCTTCGAGATCCTGGCTGGCTGGCAGCCGTGGCTCGACAGGCTCGAGATTCTGCACCGGCAGACCAGCCGCGACATTCTCATCACCGAGATCGGCTACCGCAGCGTCGATGGCGCCGGCATGCATCCCTACCGCTTCGACAACACGGGGACCCTCGACCTGCAAGAGCAGGCCGATCTGTACTGGGCAGCACTCCAGGCGACCGGGGAGCAGCCGTGGATGACCGGCCTGGTGTGGTGGAACTGGCTGGCGCGCGGTGGGGGCGGAGCCCTGGACCGCGACTACACACCTTCCGGCAAGCCCGCCCAGCAGGAACTCCAAGGAGCCTGGCGAGGTCGATGATGAGACGTCGGACACTCTTCCATAGCGAGCAGCGCGTGGTCCGCCACCCGGGACGCCAGCCCGTCGGACATCGTGCGCGGCATGCGGCCCGCCGCATCCGGGCGGTGCGGTGCACGGACGTGCCGTCGAGACCGGGGTGGGGACGATGCATCGTGGCGGGCCTGCTGGCGTGCAGCGCGGGCATCGACGCGGCCTCCGCGCAAGCACCCACCTTGCATCCGCGCAGCGTGGAGATCGGTGTGGCGGGCTCGCTGACCAGCGTCGAAGGCACGACGCAGGGTCGGATCCAGGTGCGCGGCGGTCCGTTCCTGGCGTTCGGACCCGGTCTGACCGGCCTGCAGGCGGAGATCGGCTTCACGCGCGCACGCTCACTCAAGCAGCTCGACCTGCAAGGAATGATCTCGTGGCAGATGGCGATCGGCGACAGCGGCGTGTGGCCGTATCTGGGTGCCGGCGGCGGCGTGCAGCACGAATGGCTGGGAAGCTTCCGCACCGCACGCTATCCCCTGGGCATCGACGCCGGTGTGCGCGTGCTTCTCGGGAGCCTCGCCGGCATCCGCACGGAGTATCGCTACCGGCGCTTCCTCAGCGACCCCGTGCGTGACACGAACGAGCACCAGATCATTCTCGGAATCTCGCTCTTCTTGAACAACCGCCCCGAGTAGCCGTGGCCGGACGCCCGGCAGCGCCTCGCGGGCAGGCGGACGCGCAGCGCCAGCGGCGCTCCCCGACGCCTCCGCCTACCGGAAGAAGTAGCGGAACCCCACCGCCGCGTTGAACTCCCAGTCGGTCTCCGGAGCCAGATCGAAGAGTGGCACGAACTCGACGAAGGCGTCGATCGGTGCTGTCTCGAACAGGTAGTTCATCCCCACCGGGATGCGGATCCCGAAGCGGCTGCCGCCGTCCAGCTGCAGGCGAGCGCCGACCCCGACGTAGAGCGGCAATCGTCCCCGGTCGACGTCGAGGAGACCGAAGCGATGCCACACGAAGTCGCCATAGAGATCCGCGGCGCCGTCGTCGACGAACGACCACGCGAGCCCGCCGACCAGCGCCGTGTCGTGGCCCCTCCAGAGCTTCCCGTTCACACCGGCCGGCTCACCGAACAGGAAACCCAATCCGAAGCCGTGCTGCTGCGCCGTGACCGGCGCACCGCACGTGCACGCCATCAGGAAAACGAGAAACGCAAGTGGGGTCTTCGAAAGGAAAGATCTCGAATCGAACATGCAATCACACCTCCACCACACGTCACCCGTGGAAACCTACCATCGGGAACCGGACCTGTCAGCAATGATCTCGACCTCGCGAGGTGGTCCGACCGACAACGGTGTCAGGAACCGCATCCGGATCGACCGCGCCCGCCGTTCGGCTCGGCATGCAGCGACTGCGCCGCTCGGGCGCGTCTGTCACGAGGGGCGTGATCCTGGTGCGATGAACGCGGCCTCCTCGCCCGGCTCTCAGGCCCACGTCTTGCCGCAACACCTCTTGTACTTTCTCCCGCTCCCGCATGGGCACGGAGCGTTCCTGCCCGGCCGCTTGTCCACCCTGATGCCCGTGCTCGGGGGGCGGTAGAGCTTCTGCCTC
>JBHHXQ010000105.1:0-9984 GCA_046757105.1 Candidatus Krumholzibacteriia bacterium | reverse complement strand
CCGGCGCGCGCGGAGCGCGAAGCGCCGGCGCACCGCCGCACTTCCCGTGTCGACGAGCATGCGCTCGCCCGTCTCCGCGTCCACCAGCTCGACGAGATCGACGTCGGGAAGCTCCTCCTCGCGTGCATCGGTGATCGTGATCGGCACGACGTCGTGCCTGCGCGACACCACCGAGAGGGGTGTCTCGAAGCCGGGGTCCAGGAAATCCGAGACCAGGAACACGACGGCCTTGCGCTTGAGCACCTGCGCCAGGAACTGCAGCGCGGTCCCCATGTCGGTGCCTCGACCTTCGGGCTCGAAGTACAGCAGGTCCCGGATGACGCGCAGCGCGTGCTGGCGTCCCTTCTGGGGTGGGACGAAGAGCTCCACGTCGTCCGTGAACAGGACACACCCGACCTTGTCGTTGTTGCGCACGGCGGAGAAGGCGAGGATCGAACACACCTCGGTGGCCAGCTCGCGCTTGAGCAGCGTCCCCGAGCCGAAGAAGCCGGAGGCCGAGAGGTCGACGGCCAGCATCACGGTGAGCTCGCGTTCCTCGACGTACTTCTTGACGTACGGGGAGCCGAGACGCGCCGTCACGTTCCAGTCGATCGAGCGGATGTCGTCGCCCGGTGTGTACTCGCGCACCTCCGCGAACTCCATCCCGCGACCCTTGAAGACGCTGTGGTACTCGCCCGAGAAGATGTCGTTGACCAGATGCTTCATCTGGATTTCGAGGCGCTGCACCTTCTGGAGAACCTCGGCCGGGATCGTCGTCGGCAGATTCGAGCGCCGGCGCGCGGCGACGCGCGAGCGTACGCCCAGGTCGGGGAGCCGGCGAGCGGGCCGGCGCCGCGGCTCCCCCGTCCGCAGAGGGTTCTGCGGCTCCTCGTTCCCGGCCGGCGACTCGGAACGATTCCAGAAAGCCGGTGCCAAGCCGGACGCCTCCGGGATGCGAGTGGTGTGGTTGGCTCCGGGCCGGCCTCCGCCACCGGACCGGCCCTCTCGAGCGAACGGCAGAGCGGCCCTCACGGCATCCCCGCCCGGGGGCGGGCACGGCCCCGGACGCGCGGGGAGGGCCGATCAAGTGATTGGAACGCGATGTCCGGGCTGGGGGTTCCAGCCCCGGGCCGCCTTGGCCGGCCCCGATCGCGAGGCGAGCGCCACCCTAGAACCGCCCGAAACCGCTGTCAAGCGAGCCCCGGCCCGCCAGGGTGCAAGAGGGTGTCGCCCGTGTCGCCCCGGTTGAGTTGCTGAGCAGCTTAGTTTAGAATTGAACGGGATACAGGGGCGCGTCCATGGAGACGATGTTGCCCATCGCCCCCCTTCCGAGACCCACACTTCCGCGCAGTGCGGCAGACCACCGCCGCGACGGGGCGCGTGCACGGACTCCCGACCATTCCCCGCTTCTCCGACCCGAGGCTCCTGCGCCCGTTCGTCTCGGACCCCGTACGGCTTCCCAGTCCCCGAAGGGGCCCCCTCTCGGCACTTCACCGCCGAGGTGGCCGCCGAGCCGCTCTGCCGGCAGCCCCTGGAACCCATCCGGCGCTGCAGGCCCGCCGTGGAGTCCCGGCGAACGAATCCGCACGCGGGATGCCGGAAGGATCACACCGGCGACGGAACACCATGCGTGGCGTTCGAGGTGCCGTGCTCGTGTCCCCACGCCGCAGCCCTCGGGCGGCGGACCGCAAACGCGGCCGGCTCGAGCCTGCATCGACATCGTCTCACGTTCCTGGGGCGGACCCGAGGAGGTGGCATGCGCACCCTGAGCACGATGATCACCACGACCGTTCTGCTCGCCGCTCTCACGCACATGGCAGCCGCACAGGACACGAGAGATTCGGACCAGATCGCCGCTCTCGAGCGCAGGCTGGCAGCCCAGGAGATGCTCATTCGGCACCTCCTGGAGCGACTCGAAGCGGTGGAGGCCGTGCACCCCGCCGAACTCGACATGCTCCGATCGGCGTCTCTCGCGGGGTCCGGTGAAGAGTACGTCCTGGCGGATTTCCACGCGGGCACGGATCTCATGGGCAATCTCGACGGGCTCGACGAGAGACTGGATCTGATGCCCACCCTCGGAGGCTACTACGACTTCGAGTACCTGAACGACAGCAGATCCAGCAGCCCGGGGACGTTTCGCCAACACCACGTCTCGATGCACCTCTCCAAGGAGTACGACGATTATCGGGCCTTCAGTGAAGTCGAGTTCGAGTTCGGGGCCCGCTTCGAGGGCACGGGTGGCGAGGACCTCGACGAGGCCCGAGGCGAGGTGAAGCTCGAGCAGGCGTGGGGCGAGTACCTCCACTCCGACCTGCTGACCCTCCGGGGTGGGTTCATCCTCACGCCCGGCCACTGGAACGTCAACCACTACCCGAACGTGGTGTTGTCCACGAAGCGGCCGCCCATGGTGCGCAAGATCTTCCCGGAAAGCTTCGTCGGCGTGATGGGGTACGGGACGCGCTACTGGGGAGACTTCGGGCTCACCTACAGGGCCTATGTGGGAAACGGGGAGAGTGATTTCTTCACCAAGCAGGACGACAACGACGGCAAGGCCTTCGGCGGACGCGTCTCCTTCCACGCCCCGACGAAGGGATCGTTCGAGACCTTCGACGTCGGGATCAGCGGTTACGCGGAAGAGCCTTCGAACACGGAATCGACTCGCACGTGGGGGCTCGACACACAGATACGCACAGGGAACTACGAACTGTTGGTGGAGTTTGCGACGCGAAACGCCGAACAGGACCGCACGGGACTCTACGTGCAGCCGAGCTACCGCATCACCGACCGCTTGGCCGTGTTCTCCCGGTACGATCGCATCGACGTCCAGCAGGACGGCCTCCTGCAAGCGTACACGCTGGGCATCAACTTCCGGCCGATCCCACCGGTCTCATCGAAGCTGGAGTACTTGGCCTGCCAACACTCGGTTCAAGAGGATTTCAATGGCGTGCTGGCCTCGATTGCCGTGGCCTACTAGATGGAGCGATCTCCGATGAAGATTCGAGTGACCATCCCGGCCTTCTTGACGGCCCTTCTCCTGGCGCCAGGCGTCCGGACGGAGGACGCGGCCAGCGAGAACGGCCCGGGCGGGGCCGACAGGCCGGTGCGAATCGCAGTCGTGGTGAACAAGAGCAACCCCACGAACTCGCTGGGAATGGCCGAAGTGCGGCGCATCTTCCTTCGCAAGAAGCAAAAGTGGCCGGATGGATCGGCGATCGCCGTATTCGAACGAGCCACCGAAAACCCGGTTCGCGAGCAGTTCTCGCAGCTGGTTCTGGGGAAGACACCGAGCCAGCTGCGCGGGTACTGGCTCAACATGAAGCTGACGCGGGGCCTCAGGGCACCGCGTGTCTGTCGGTCCCCGAGCCTCCTGCGACACTACCTCCAGAGGATCAAGGGAGGAATCGGGTACATGTACGAAGACAAGCTCGATGACACGGTGAAGGTCGTCAAGCTGCTGGAGATCCGTGAGGATGAGTAGCGCAGAGGACAGCGGGCTCCCTCATGGCACCCGAGAATCCGGAGCGAGCGCGGCCGCGGGTGTGGATGGGATGGAACCGGCGCCTGGTCGCGGTGCTGGAGGCGACCGCCTGCGCGGCATCGGCCCCGTGCTGGTGCTCTGCGCGCTCATTCTCGGCGTCGCCTCCGCAGCCAGCTTCCTGAACTACCGGCAGACCGCGCGTGTCCTGCGTGAAAGGGCCAACCAGTCCATGGCGCAGGAGGTCGCGAGCGTCAAGGCCGGCACGGACCAGGCGGTGTCCACCTGGTTCCAGAACATGGTGTCCTGGGCCGCGCACCCGGTCATGATCCAGATCGTGGAGCAGGACGTCGACCACCAGATCGAGGACCTGCTGGATGCCATCACGGATCAATACGGCGATCTGAAGGATCTCGCCTGCTTCACGGCGTCAGGCAAGCTGCTCGCGTGGGCCGGCACCCCGCGGGCGGATTTCCCGCTGGACGTCGACGCGGAGTTGCTGGAGGCGTTCCGGCATGGGCGACGCGCGGCGATGGAGCTCACCGGCGATGAGGTCGCCGTCTCCGTGCCGATCTTCTGGGTGTTCGACGAGCGCGAGATCCTCGGCGTTCTGCGGGCGACCCTGCCGCCGGCTGCATTCCTGGTGAGCAGGGGGAGCTGGTGGACCGGGCTTGCGACCGAAACCGGAAGGGTGCTGGAACAACGCGGACCCGAGCTGCCGGGGCATGTCTCCCTGGACGTCGAGCAGGACGAGGTTCCAGACGTCGGAAGCGTGGTCCAGCGAGCCGCCTCCGTCGAGTTCCCGGCCGGAGTCGTCGGGCCGCAGTGGCACGTCCTCGTGGCTCAGAGGCACGACGTGCTCTACGGACCGATCGGCGTGCTGCGGACGATGGCCATCTGGTTGACTGCTGCCGCATCGCTGGTGATGTTGCTGGTGGTGGTCGGGTTCGTCTGGGAGCAGCGCAAGTTCATCACACGGCTCGCGGAGCACACCCGAGAGCTGGAGAAGACGACCTCGGCTCTGCAGGCCGAGATCCGCGAGCGCGAGCGGGTCGAGGCCGAGCTGCAGGAGGCCAAGGAAGCCGCCGAAGCCGCGACACGCGCAAAGGGGCAGTTCCTGGCCAACATGAGCCACGAGATCCGCACGCCGATGAACCCGGTCGTGGGCATGACGGAGCTTCTCCTCGACACCGAACTGACGACGGAGCAGCGTGACTACGTCGAGACCATCCAGACCAGCGCCGAAGCGCTCTTGACGATCATCAACGACATCCTCGACTTCTCCAAGATCGACTCGGGCATGATGAATCTGGAGAACGAGCCTCTGGACGTGGCGATGTGTGTCGAGTCGTCGCTCAACCTCCTGGCCGGCAAGGCGGCGGAGAAGGAGATCGACCTCGCGTATACGATCGAGCAGAACACGCCCATCAAGATCCGGGGCGACGCCACCCGACTCCGGCAGATCCTGACCAACCTCATCGGCAACGCGGTGAAGTTCACGGAACGCGGCGAAATCGAGGTCGTCGTGAGCTCGAAAAGGGTCGATCCCGAGGCCGCGGCCGCAGATCCCGGCGATGGAGCCGAGGCGGGAGAGAAACGGAGCGATGCCGCCACCGAGGAGCACGGCGGCACCGGGCTCGTTCCCGCACTCGGAAGACACGAGATCCACTTCGCCGTCCGGGACACCGGGATCGGGATTCCCAAGGACCGGATGGACCGGCTCTTCAAGTCGTTCAGCCAGGTCGACGACTCGACGACGCGCCAGTACGGGGGGACGGGCCTCGGACTGGCGATCAGCAAGCGGCTGTGCGAGCTGATGGACGGCAGGATGTGGGTCGAGAGCGAGCCCGGCCGGGGCTCGACGTTCCACTTCACGGTCGTGGCCCGAGGTGCTCCCGGCACGGCGCCGTGCACCACGGATCCCGGGCTCGCAAACAAGCACGTCCTGATCGTCGACGACAACGCAACCATCAGGCGGACCCTCGTTCTGCTGGCGCGCTCCTGGGGCATGATCCCAAGGGCCGCCGCCTCCGGCCCTGCAGCCCTCGCGTGGATCCGGGACGGCGCGCGTTTCGACGTGGCGATCCTCGACACGAAGATGCCCGAGATGGACGGCCTGACGCTGGCCGCCGAAATCCGCAACCACGTCGGCGCAGAGGAGCTTCCGTTGGTGATGCTGGCGCCCGTGGGTCGGCATCGAGGCGACCCTGCCATCTCCCGGTTCGCCGGGCTCGTGACCAAGCCGGTCCGACCCTCTCAAATGTTCGACGAGCTGATCGGCATCCTCGACTCGCCGCCCACGGAGACGACGCAACCGACCCGGCGCCCGAGAGAGGCGGCTCGAGAGGGCAAGGTGGATCCGTTGCGCATCCTCCTGGCCGAGGACAACGTGGTCAACCAGAAGGTCGCACTACGGATCCTGGAACGTCTGGGGTACAAGGCCGACGTCGTGTCCAACGGCATGGAAGCCATCCGCGCACTGGACAAGCAAACGTACGACGTGGTGCTGATGGACATGCAGATGCCGGTGATGGATGGATCGGAGGCCACGCGAAAGATCTGTGTTCGCTGGCCACGAGGGCAACGACCGCGGATCATCGCCATGACTGCCAACGCCATGCAAGGCGATCGTGAGGCGTGTCTCGCAGCCGGCATGGACGACTACATCAGCAAACCAGTTCAGATTCAAAGAATCCAGGAGGCGCTGCAGCGTTGTCGTCCCCTGGATGCGCCGCGCCGCGTCACATCTTCCAGTGATTCCATCTGACCAGGTCGCTCAGGGTACCTCGACCACGTCGAAGATGCGCTGCAGGACGTCCTCCGAGGTGACGTTCTCCGCTTCGGCCTCGTAGGTGGTGATGACGCGGTGGCGCAGCACGTCCAGGCCGATGGCCTTGACGTCCTCGGGGGTGACGTAGCCGCGGCCGCGCAGGAAGCTGTGCGCGCGCGCCGCGAGCGCCAGGTAGATGCTCGCGCGCGGCGAGGCGCCGTACGCGATGAGGTGCCTGACGTCGAGGTGGTGCTTCTCGGGCTCGCGCGTCGCGAAGACGAGATCGATGATGTAGTCTTTCACCTTCTCGTCCATGTAGATCTTGGTGACCGTCTGCTGGGCGCGCGTGATGCGATCCGGCGCGATGATGGGCGTCACGGGCTGCAGCTCGTCACCCGAGACGCGGTCCATGATCTGACGCTCCTCCTGCCGCACCGGGTACCCGATCCGCAGCTTCAGCATGAAGCGGTCCACCTGCGCTTCGGGCAGCGGATAGGTGCCTTCCTGCTCGATGGGGTTCTGCGTCGCCAACACCAGGAACGGGTGGTCCAGCTTGAAGGTGTGGTCGCCGATCGTCACCTGACGCTCCTGCATCGCCTCGAGGAGCGCGCTCTGCACCTTGGCCGGCGCGCGGTTGATCTCGTCGGCCAGGATCAGGTTGCCGAAGATCGGCCCCTTCTTCACCGTGAAGTCGCCGGTCTTCTGATTGAAGATCATCGTGCCCAGCAGATCGGCCGGCAGCAGATCGGGCGTGAACTGCACGCGCCGGAACCTTCCCTGGATCGCCTGCGACAGCGTCCTCACCGTCAGCGTCTTCGCCAGCCCCGGCACACCCTCGAGGAGGACGTGACCGTTGGCCAGCAGCCCGACGATCAGGCGCTCGACCATGTAGCGCTGGCCGACGATGACCTTGCCGATCTCGTGGATCAGCTCGTCGACGAACGCCGACTCCTCTTTGATCCGTTCGTTGACGCCAGCGATCTGAGGATCCATACACTCTCTCCTTCGACCGGGCGGTGGCTCCGGGTCCCGCACCCGGCCATGGACGCTCGGGGGTTCCGGGCCGGGTCACGCTCCGAGGCGACCTGCGGCATCGAACCGCTGCACAGCTTTGTACAAGAGAACGACGGCGCTCGTCGAGACTCGCGTGGCGTGCTCCCCGAGGGACCTTGCGCCCTCCAGGGGGGGCCGCCTGACGGGCTCGACGAGAGCCTGCAGGGTGCAGCCCTCGCGGGCCGCGATCACCCGGCGGGTGGGCCGGCCGCTCGGGACCGCGGCCGCCGGCCGGCCAGCTCGTGCCGGCCTGCTGGCGCCGGTCGCGCTAGCGCGCGAGCGTCATGCGGCCACGCGCGCGCCAGCCGTGGCTGCGAATCTCGTAGAAGTACACGCCGCTCGGCTGGGGGTTCCCGGACAGGTCCTCGCCGTCCCACAGCAGGTCGTGGGATCCGGCCGGCAGGGCGCGCCCCACGAGCTCCCGCACCCGGCGCCCGCGAGCGTCGAACACGCTGAGCGACACGTCCCCCGGACGCGCCAGCTCGAAGCGGATTCGCGTCCGCGGGTTGAACGGGTTCGGCCGGTTCCCGAGCAGGCGCCACATGGCTGGCGTGGACACGGTCACCCGGCGCTGCCCGAGGATCTCGATTCCGGAGGGGCCGTCGACCGCCAGCGAGTAGACGTACGAGCGCCCGCGCTCGACGTCCGCATCCACGTGGCCACCCGACCCGAGATCCAGACGCGCGCGCTCCTCCCACGCCTCGGGCGCCAGCGCCGGGGACCGCAGAACCACCACCTGGCCGGAGTCCTCGGGTCCGAAGTCCAGCTGCCACTCCAGGACCACACCCGTGTTCTCGCGGTAGCCGGCGGTGAAGGACTGCAGCACGACCGGCACGGCGACCGCGGTGCTCACGCAGCGCGAGAATCCCGTGGCCTGCGATTCCACGCACAGCTCGACGCCGACGCGTGTGACCCCCGACACGCTCTCGGGCACGCTCACCGTCACCAGTACCAGGTCGGCGGCGCTCCCGGGAACGGTCATCGTCTGTGGAAACGTCATCGACCATCCCCCGCTGTTCGTGGCGCTGATCCGGTACTGGGTGGCTCGGAGACTCACGTTCTGCAGATCGAAGAAGAAGAAGAGGTCCTGCCCCGGCTGCCCCAGCCGCGACGGGGGAGCCTCCAGGACGAAGTCCTGCACGGGACCGCCCGCGGTCAGGCGCACCACGAACAGACCGGATGTCATGTCGCTCAAATAGATGTTGCCGGATGCCGCGAACGGGTAGACGCCCCAATTGCCGTTGAAGCCACCCGACACGCCGGGCCACGTGTCGTAGAAGGCAACCTGCATCGGTGATCTCGGATCGGAGATGTCGAGCACCCGCAAGCCTTCGGTGTAGTACGAGGCGTACGCCGTGTCGCCCTTCACGAACACGTTGTGGACGCTCGCGTTCGGATGTGCGAGCCACTCGGCGACCTGGATCGTACCGGCCGAAAGGTCCCAGATCCGCACGTGCCCGCCGCCCGTCTCATCGGTGGTCAGCAGGTACTGACCATCCTCCGTGGTCCACGCGCTGTGAGTGTGAGCGCCCCCGTAGCCCCTGAAACCGGTCTCGTCCGGGTTCGCCTTGTCGTGGACGTTGACGAACGTGAGGCCGCCGTCGTTGATGGTCGAGCAGTAGGCGACGTCGTTGCGCACGAAGACGTCGTGCACGTAGCGATTCGTGTACGCACCCACATCGACCGGGTGGACGGGATCGGAGAGATCGAGAATGCGCATGCCGACCGCCAGCCCGCCGCTGTCGCGGCAGCCGACGACGTACGCGAACCCATCGTAGATCCCGATGTTGTGGGAGGTGGCGAAGGTGGAATCGAACGAGCCGACCTGGAGCGGCTGACGCGGATTCGACAGGTCGTAGATGGCCAGGCCGCCCGCGGTCTCGTTCACGGCGTATGCGTGGTGCCCGTGGGTGCGGAAGTCGCGGTGTGTGGTCGGTGCGGCCTGGAAGAGGGCGACCTGATGGGGCTGCCGCGGGTCCGTGACGTCCACGAAGAGCACCGCGTCCACGGTGCCGATGATCGCCAGCTCCGTCCCGTCCGGGGCGGTGTACCCCCAGATGTCGTTGTAGACACTTCGCGCCCCTCGCATCGGGTTGAAGACGCTGAGCAGCTCGACGTTCCAGCTGTCCTGGGCCGCGGTTCGGACCGGGAGCGCGACGCCGCAGGTCGCCAGCCAGGCCACGAACCCGCTCAGGCCGCTCACGGCCCGATACAGCCTCCGGGTTTCATGGGACCTCATGGTTCGGGAGCCTTCCTGGGTCGGACGTGGAATCGGGCGGACACGTGGGCGAGAGCACGAACCCGGGATCTGCAAATATAGCGGACCACACCAGCTCCAGCAACCGCCGCCGGCATTGGTGACCAGCGACCGCATCAGCGACCGGCGCCGGCATCGGAAACCGGCACCTGCATCGGCAGCCGGCGGCGGCATCGGCGACCGGCACCGGCCCCGGCGGCCTGGCCGGCAAGTTGCAGTGCACGCTCCGTGGATGCTCGACCACGTGGAGGCGAAGGGCCTCCTGGGCGGACGTGGCCGGCGGGCACGTGATCGATGCGCTCGAGACAGCCTGATCCGACTCGGGCCCCGAGCGCGAACGGATTGTCAGGCAAGGAGAAACGAAAATGCGTCTGTGGATTCTGTGTTTGTGGACTGCCAGCTTCACGCTCGCCGCCTCACCGGGGAGGGGTCACCCCGGAGGGGGCCCGC
>JBHHXQ010000104.1:0-9998 GCA_046757105.1 Candidatus Krumholzibacteriia bacterium | reverse complement strand
GCTACCCATCGTCGCCTTGGTGGGCCGTTACCCCACCAACAAGCTAATGGGACGCAAAGCCATCCGGAAGCGGTAGCTTACGAGTAGAGGCCACCTTTACCTGCAGAACCATGCGATCCTGCAGGCACATGCGGTATTAGCACCCCGTTAGAGGTGTTGTCCCCCACTTCCGGGCAGGTTCTTCACGCGCTACTCACCCGTTTGCCACTTTACTCGGGAAGCCGAAGCTTCCCTTTCACGTTCGACTTGCATGCCTTATCCACGCCGCCAGCGTTCGTTCTGAGCCAGGATCAAACTCTCCATGGTAAAACACTCCGGGGCTCGCCGAAGCGAGCTCGAGAGGTTTACTGGATCTGCTGATCCAGTCGATTCGTGGGTGTGCCGTGCTCAAGACACGACACCTCGAAACCCATGAAATCGACGCGGGCCAACGTACGCTATTCAGTTTTCAAAGAGCGCGTCGCCGGCACCTCGGAGGGCACCGACCTTCCACAGTATGCAAGCACACCGTCCCTGTCAACGTCCAACCGAGACGGTCGCCTCCGACCCTCCCCGCGCCGGCGGCGCGGAGAATCACCTTCGGGGTGTGCTCGAGCGTGCGAGCCGAGCTCGAATCATCGGTTCCCGGCCACATCACGTCGTAGCCCACCCCGAAGATCTGTCAGAGGGCAGACCCACCTCGCACCCGGTCTCCCGCCAGCCGCCGGGCTGGCCGCAAATCACCGGGGTTCAACGACTCAGGCGTCGAACTGCTGGAACCCGAGGGGCGTCATGCGCAGCGGCGCGCATACTACGGAGGTCCCCTGAGTCTGTCAAGCGAAAAGGGCGCAGGGCGCGCAGGGCCTGGCCTCCGGACCGGCCGCCGCCCCGCCAGGGGGGGCGGCCGGCCCGAGCGGACCGCCGCCGGCCCGGAAGAGGGCCGGCCCCGGCCGCCTCACTCGCGGGTGGGACGACTCGCGAAGTGGATGCGCGCGAAGCGCCGCTTCCCGACCTTCAGGACGCCAGGCCCGAGGCCGGCGGCATCGACGCTGGCGTTCTCGTCGCCGATCCGCACCCCGTCGAGCTGCACCGCCCCCTGGCGGATCAGCCGGCGTGCCTCGCCGTGGCTGGCCACCAGCCCTGCGCGCACCATGATCCGGGTCAGGCGCTCGGACTCGCCCTCCACCAGGACCTCGTCGATGTCCTCCGGAGGCTCGTGCCGCACGAAGATGCGGTCGAACGCCGCCTCGGCCACCGCCGTGGCCGCCTCCCCGTGGTATTGGCGCACGAGATCGCGCCCCAGCTCGCGCTTGACGTGCGACGGGTTGAGCTTCCCGGCTCGGATCCCGTCCAGACGCTCGCGCACGGCGCCAGCATCAAGATCGCTGGCCAGGAGCAGGTAGGCCTCGAGGACGGCGTCCGGTATGGACATCGTCTTCCCGAAGATGCTCTCGGGCGGCTCGCTGATCCCGATGTGGTTGCCCAGGCTCTTGCTCATCTTCTCGACGCCGTCGGTGCCCGGCAGGATCGGCATCGTCATGACCACCTGGGGCTCCAGGCCGTACTCGCGCTGGACGTCCCGGGCCACCAGCAGGTTGAACTTCTGGTCCGTGCCGCCCAGCTCGACGTCGGCGCGCAGGGCCACGGAGTCGTACGCCTGCACCAGCGGGTACATGAACTCGAGCAGGCTGATCGGCTTCTGCGCCTCCCAGCGCTTGCGGAAGTCGTCGCGTTCCAGGAGCCGCGCCACCGTATAGCGGCTGGCCAGATCGAGCACCTCGCCGAAACGCATCGACTCGCACCACGCCGAATTGAACTCCACACGCGTGCGAACCGGGTCGAGGATCTTGAAGACCTGTGTCCTGTAGGTCTCGGCGTTGGCCAGGATTTCCTCGCGCGACAGCCGCTTGCGGATCTCCGAACGTCCGGAAGGGTCCCCGATGAGCCCCGTGAAGTCCCCGATGAGGAACACCACCTCATGTCCCAGACGCTGAAAGTCACGCAACTTGCGAATCGTGATCGTGTGCCCGATGTGGAGCTCCGGTGCGGTGGGGTCGAAGCCCTCCTTGACGACGAGCGGCTTGCCACTCTCGTACGAGCGCTGCAGCTTCCGCTCGAGCTCGTCCAACGGAATGATCTCGTGGACGCCCTCGCGAAGGATGCGGAGCTGTTCCTGTGGCGGGAGCACTGCTGTCTCCTCGGCGTCGCACGTGGGGTGGCGACCGGAAGCGGCATCGTAGCAACGCCCCCGGACGCCGTCAAGGCGCCGGGGCCGAGCGGGGGAACGGCATGTCGCACATCAGATACCGCGGCTCGGAGCTGTACTGCGAGGACGTGCCGTTGCGCGAGATCATCGCCCGGATCGGCACGCCCACCTACGTCTACAGCATCGACGCTGTCCTCGCTCGGCTCGCCGCACTCCATCAGGCACTCGGGCCGGTCCCGCATCGAGTCTGCTACGCCGTGAAGACCAACTCAAACCTCGGCATTCTCTCGGCGCTTGCGCGCGCCGGTTGCGGCTTCGACATCGTCTCCGTGGGCGAGCTGCACCGCCTGAGACGGGTCCAGGCGCCACTCGAACATGTCGTTTTCGCGGGTGTCGGCAAGCGGCAGGACGAGATGCGAGCCGCGCTGCTGGCGGGCATCGGGATGTTCAACCTGGAGTCGATGCCCGAGGCCGAGCTGCTCTCACACACCGCAAGGGCGGTCGGGAAGACGGCGCACGTGGCACTGCGGGTCAATCCGGACCTCGAGGTCGGCGGCCACGATTACATCTCGACCGGCGCGTCGAGAGAGAAGTTCGGGCTGGAGCATGGGCGGGTCGTGGAGTACTACGAGACCGTCAACCGGCTTCCCGGGCTGGAACCGTCCGGCCTGCACTGTCACGTCGGGTCCCAGATCCTCGACGTCGGCGTGTATCGTGCCGTGGCCGAGCGCCTCGCGGCGCTCACCGGACAGCTGCGGACCCGAGGCCTGCGTGTCGAGTCCCTCAACGTCGGTGGTGGCCTCGGCATCCGCTACCGGGAGGAGACGGCCCCGGCAGCCACGGACTTCGCGGCCGCGGTGCTGCCCGTCGTGCGGGATCTCGGAGTGCGCCTGCTGGTCGAACCGGGGCGCTTCCTGGTCGGCCCCGCCGGAGTGCTGCTCACCCGCGTGCTCTACGTCAAGAAGACGCTCCACAAGACGTTCCTGGTGGCGGATGCCGGGATGAACGATCTGGTGCGCCCGAGCCTCTACGGCGCCTGGCACGACGTCCTGCCGGTGCAGCGCCTGGACTCGCGGGAGCGCCTGCGCGTGGACGTCGTCGGGCCGATCTGCGAGTCCGGCGACTTCCTGGCCCGCGACCGCGAGCTGCCGCGCCTGACGGCCGGCGAAGCGCTGGCCGTCTGCGCTGCTGGCGCCTACGGCTTCACGATGAGCTCGAACTACAACTCGCGCCCGCGGGCCGCCGAGGTGCTGGTGAGCGGCCACGAGTTCCGCCTGGTGCGCGAGCGCGAAGGCCTCGAGGATCTTCTGCGCGGTGAGCACGTCTGGCCGGGGGTCGGCAGGGGTGGGGCGCTCACCCGGCGCGCCACGGGGAGCAGTTGAGCGGCGCGATGGCGTGCCGGACGGCGGCCGCGTGGGCCGCACCACGCTTCGGACTTGACGAAATCGGGCCACGTGGACGGGAATGGACGCAGAGCGTACGGGTTTCATGAGGAGTGCGGCCGGCTCGGTCCCCGGGCGAGCGTCTCCTGGAGGCGAACGAAGTGGCAGACCCAAGACCCGTCACGGCATCGGTGCGTACGGCGGTGCTCGCGTCCACGACCGTCCGGGTGATCCGCATCACGGTCGTCGCGACGCTCGCCCTTCTGGCTCTGGGGGCGGGCATGCTGTGGGCCACCTACCGCACCCTGGGCACCAATCTCCCATCGCTCGAGACGCTCGAGAACGCGCGCCCCGTCGGCGGCACACTGGTGCTCAGCGCCGACGGCGACACCCTCTCCTCGTTCTACCGTGAGAAGCGCGTCAACGTGCGTCTCGACGAGGTCCCCGATCACTTGAAGATGGCTGTTCTCTCGGTGGAGGACTGGCGCTTCTACGGGCACTGGGGCATCGATCTCTGGAGTTTGGCGCGCGCGATTGCAGCCAACGTGCGCCACGGCTGGCGCGCCCAGGGTGCGAGCACGCTCACGCAACAGCTGGCGCGCAATCTCATCCTCCGGTCCCACGAGCAGACGCTGACCCGCAAGGTCCGGGAGGCCATGCTCACTTTGCGCATCGAGCGCACCTATACGAAGGATGAGATCTTCCGGATGTACCTGAACGAGATCTACTTTGGCGAGGGGGCGCACGGCATCGAAGCGGCGGCGCGCACGTACTTCGGGAAGTCCGTACGCGATCTCGACGTTGCCGAGAGCGCCACCCTGGCCGGGCTGCCGAAGAACCCCAACAACTACTCGGCGCTCCGCAATCCCGAGCGCGCAACGCACCGGCGCAACGTCGTCCTGCGCACGATGCGCGATCACCAGCTCATCACGCCGGCCGAGTGCGAGAGCCTCAGCTCCCGGCCGCTGGAGACGGCACCCGCTGCCAAGCTGGATCCCGTCGGTGCGTACTTCACCGAGGAGGTGCGCAAGTATCTGGAGAGCCGGTACGGCGCGGAGGTGCTCTATGCCGGTGAGTTGCGCGTTTACACGACGCTCGACCTGGACCTGCAGAAGAGTGCGGAGGCGGCGCTCGAGAGCCGCTTTCGCGAGCTCGAGGAGGCGCACTCCCTTCCGGATCCGCGCGTGGCGTTTCTCGACTCCGTGGCGGCCGGTGCCGACGTGAAGCCACAGTACCTCCAGGGTGCGGTGCTCGCCCTGGACGCGGGGACCGGCCGCATCCTGGCCATGGTGGGCGGGCGCAGCTTCAGCGACAGTCGTTTCAACCGCGCCGTCCAGGCGCTCCGGCAGCCGGGCTCCTGCTTCAAGCCGTTCGTCTACACGGCCGCCATCGAGGCCGGCCGCAACCCGTCGGACATCCTCCTCGACACGCCGCTCGTCATGGACATGGGTGGGGGCCGTGGCCTCTGGAAGCCGCAGAACTACTCGAAGACCTTCAGCGGTCCGGTCCCCCTGCGCTACGCCCTCGCCAAGTCGTTGAACATCCCATCGATCAAGCTGCAGGCGCAGGTCGGCACCGAGCGCGTCCTGCAGGTGGCGCGCAAGATGGGCGTCCAGACCCGTCTCGAGCCGGTGCTCTCGCTGGCGCTCGGGACCTCCGAGCTGACGCTCATCGAGCTCACGAGCGCCTATGCGACGCTGGCCAGCGGCGGCGTCGCGTCACGTCCCTACTTCATCGACCGGATCGAGGATCGCCACGGCAAGATCCTCGAGCGCGCGCAGGCGCACCACGAGGAGGCCCTCGACCCGCAGACCGCCTACGTCGTCACGCACATGCTGCAATCGGCCCTCGACTGGGGCACGGGCCGGAACGCGCGGGTCCTCTACGGTCTGACGATTCCGGCGGCCGGCAAGACCGGGACCACCGACGACACCGCGGACGGCTGGTTCGTGGGCTACACGCCCGATCTGGTCGTGGGGGTGTGGGGCGGATACGACGAACGCCGTTCGATCGGACTGCCGGGCGCTTACATCGGCCTGCCGCCGTGGAGCGACATCATGCGTGAATACCATGCCACACGGCCCGCTCGGCCCTTCACCGCGCCCCGCGGCATCGTCGACGAGAGCATCTGCACCGAATCCGGGAAGCTCTCCACTGCACACTGCCCCAAGGTGCAATCCGAGTTGTTTCCCGAAAGGCAGCGGCCAACGCGCGAGTGCGATCTGCACTCGATCCGCGCGGTCGACCTCGACCCCGGTCGATGTTTCCGCACCCTGGACGACGCCAGCATGCGCGTCGACGAGCTCGCCCCCCTGCCGCGGGCTCCCGAGGACACCCGCCCGCCTCGGTGATCGAGACCCTCTAGCGATAGAGCGATTTCACCTGCTGCCAGCCGCGCTGCTCGACGGCCACGACGGTGCAGTTCGTGAGCACGACGTCGAGCTCGTAGTCTCCACAGGTGTCGTTTCCGAACGAGTCGACGACGAGGTAGTGGATTCCGCCGTCCAGACTCGTGTAGCTGAACTTCCCGGGACCACCGACCTGCTGGTCTGAACCGGCGACGCACGTTCCCTGCGGATCCGCGCACCAGGTCACCAGGTACATGGAGAGATCGAGCGATTCCCCGTCGCTGCCGTCGCGCAGCGTCGCGTCCACGCTGCACCCCGGGGCCATGTCGATCCGGTAGATGACGTCACGCCCCAGCGAGCTGAAGCCGGTGCACGAACCATCGGTGTAGTCGTCGGCGGCGCAACAGGTGGAGCCTTTGGTGTTCCACGTCGACGTCAGCGTGGGCACCACGACCGCCTCGGCGCAGGTATCGTTCGGCACCTTGGGCGTGCACGGAACGCAGGGCTCGCAGTCGAGCGACAGCGAGAACGAGGAGCTGCTGCCATTGAATCCATCGACTACGACGAACCAGGTTCCTGGTGACAGGCACGCCACGATCGTCTCGGTGCTCACACTCGTGCTCGAGCGAATGCAGTCGAGCGGATTGCAGTTCTCCAGCAGGAAGAGATCAAGGTCCTCCTGCATGCCGCTCAGCGTCAAGGTGATCTCGGTTTGGATTTCGAGAGTGAACTGGAAGACGGCCTCGCCGCCCGATTCGACGAACTCCACACAGCCGTAGGCGTCCACCTGATTCGCGGATCCCACGGTGCTGGTGTCGATGCTCGTGCCACAATCGAGCACGAGCGCATTGCTGCAGTCGAGTTCGCCTGCAGCGCTCGAGGGTGCGCTCGGTGACCCGAGCGACAGTTTCTTCAGCAAAGCCTCGTCACCGCTCGCCTGCAGCGGCAGAACGGCGAGGAGACCCACGATCACAGACACACGTCCAGCGGATGACATGAGGGAATCCCTTCCCCGGAGAGCTTCGATTGTCGAGTGGTGGAACGACGGTGGCACCCGGGAGGACTCACGGTGGGCCACGCATCAAGTTTAATGGTCACCGTGAGGCGCGGTCAACGAAGTCGATGCATGTCATGAAAAACGCGGCACATCATGACCCGACGGGGAATCTCGAGCGCCGATGAAGCACCACGCAGAACTCGGCTCCGTCTCGCGCAAACACAAGGTCGCGGCGCGGATGCTGCGCACTCGCGTGGCACACGCGATCCGCGCCAGCCGGTGGACGACCCCGACCTGGGGGCCAACGTGCCGGCCCTTCTCACTTCAGAAGGAGCATGCGGTGCGCATCGACGAAGCCCGGTGCCACGAGCCGGTAGAGGTAGACACCGCTGGCAACCTGGCGCCCGTGCTCGTCGCGCCCGTTCCACGCCCGCTCGTGCAGCCCGGCATCCAGTCGCTCCGACACCAGCTGCCGCACCAGCCGGCCGCGCCCGTCGAAGACGCGCAGCTCGACACGGCCGGAACGGCCGAGCTCGAAGCGGATGGTCGTGGACGGGTTGAACGGGTTCGGCACGTTCGGATACAGTCGCGTGATGCGCCGTTGCGCTGGCGCATCGGTCACCGCCGCGTCGAAGGCCATGAAGTCATCGAGCGCCGCTTCGACGATGGAGCCCGTGTTGATGTCCTCGGCGATGAACCGCATGAGCATGATCGACGTGGGCACTACGTAGTCGGACACCAGGATGTCGACCCGTGTCCACGAGGCCGAGTCCACGATCTTCTCGACCGGGACCCACGACATGCCGCCGTCGTTGGTGATGTCCACACGCAGCGTGTCGGGTGGCCCGGGGATCGAGCCGGCGTCGTTCGAGTACCAGCGCCAGTAGCTGAGGCGCGCGTTCGCCATGAGGCTGAGGTCGAAGACCGGTGTGGTCAGGGTCGTCTTGCCGTTGTCGACGTCGTTGGTGCCGATGTTGGAGCTCGGGCTCGGGGCGTTGCCGGTCACCCAGCACAGCGCGCCGGGGTCGAGTGTGTGGTCGTCCTCGGGCTGGACGGCGCCTCCGCCGCTGCCCACCGGGTCGGACCACACCCACCTTCCCGTCGTCGCATCGTCGTCGGGCGCTGCGTCGCTCCAGCCGGCCGGGCCCGACTCGAAGTCCTCGACGAGTGACGCGGGCTGCAGGTCGAAGTCGAACCGTAGCTCGCCGAACGGACCGACGGTGGTGACCGTGATCGTCTGGCTCCGCGGGGCAAACCCGAACCGCGACGCGCCCAACGTGTAGACCCCGTACGGCACGCTCGGGAAAGCATAGCCGCCGCTGCCGTCGGTGAGATCCACCAGCGGCGTTCCGTCCAGGACCATGCTGGCCGAGCCGATCGGAACGCTCGTCGACGCGTTCCGGACGACGCCGGACACGGCACTGCTGGGAACGCGCACCAGCTCGACGTCATGGGTGAGCGTCGTGCCCATCACCAGGTCGACGGTCGAGGAGTCCGGCAGGAAGCCGAAGCGCGACACGACGACCGTCCGTGTGCCCGGATCATCGATGATCTTGAAGAAGCCCGCGCCGTTGGAGACCGTCGCAGGACCGCCGACGACCGAGACGTCCGCACCAGCGATCGGCGTCCCGACGCCCGATTCGCTGACCGTGCCCTCCACGGCGGCGCTCAGAAGCTCGAAGCGCACGACGTAGAGCCCGGTGTTGATGTCCGACACGTAGATGTGACCGGAGGGTGTGTACGGGTAGGCACCCCAGGCGCCGTTGAAGCCTCCCGAGACCCCGGGAAACGTGTCGTAGAAGCCCACCTCCACCGGGAACTCCGGGTTCGAGATGTCGAGGATCCGCAGCCCTTCGGTGTAGTAGGAAAGAAACGCCAGGTTGTCTCGCACGTAGACGTTGTGGATGATGGCGTCCGGGTTCGCACCCCAGGTGGCGACCTGCTGGATGTTCCCCAGATCGGCGATGTCGAAGATGTGCAGGTCGCCGCCGGTCACCTCGTCGGTGGTCAGGAGGTAGCGGCCGTCGGTCGTGAGGTCGCAGCTGTGGGCGTTGTTGCCCTCCCAGGTGAACGACGTCACCACGAACGGCGCCGCCTTGTTCGTGACGTCCACGATGGCCAGGAAGTCGTTGTTGATGGCGGCAGCGTACATCGTGTCGTTGCGGACCACGACATCGTGGATGTAGAAGCCCAGGAAGCGACCGACCTCGATCGGGTTCAACGGGTCGGCGAGGCTGACGAAGCGGGTGCCGGCGAAGCTGCCTGCGTTCGCGGCGCCGATGATGTAGGCCACTCCGTCCGCCACCGCGATGTTGTGCGCGGTGTCGAAGTTCACCGAGTAGGTCGCGACGATGTCCGGTGGATCGGCTTCGAGATCCACGATCTGCATGCCACCACCCGACCCTTCGGTGACGATGTAGGCGTATGTGGCATGGGTCTTGATGTCGCGCCACACCGAGTTCGGCCCCGAGACGAAGTTGAGCTCCACGGGGTTCGCCGGATCGGTCACGTCCACGATAGAGGTTCCGGTCGACACGCTGATCAGCGCCAGCTCGCGTCCGGCCTGCGTCGCGTATCCCCAGGCATCCGAGTACACTCCGTAGAGTTGCTGGTGGCCCACAGCACTGGCGTTCAGGCTGTCCTGGGCCCGGACCGGAGCGGCGAGAGCGAGAACGAGGAAGCAGAGGGCCGGTCGGTGCACGCGAAACATGGAGCAACCTTCCTGCTGGGAATCGACGCAACCTTCAGGGGGGATGATTCAGGCCGCACATCGAGCACGGCAAGGATAGCAGGCCGGCACGAACCATGCAATGCCGGCGTCCGCAAGCGCCTCAGTGAACGCGTTCGAAGAGGTTGCGCAGCACGTGTCCGGCGATCGCCGGGTTCTCCTTCAGGCGGCGAATCGAGTAGGCGTACCAGTGCTCCCCGTACGGCACGTAGACGCGCAGCGGATGTCCCTCCTGCAGCAACCTGCGGCGTAGCTCTTCACGCACGCCGAGCAACATTTGGAACTCGTAGCGCGCGGGATCGGCGCCGTGCCTGCGCAGCAGCTCGCAGCTCGCCTCGACGAGAACCTCGTCGTGCGT
>JBHHXQ010000103.1:0-10056 GCA_046757105.1 Candidatus Krumholzibacteriia bacterium | reverse complement strand
ATCGCTTCTGGAACGACGAAGGACCATGTCGCAAGCCTGCCGATCGCGATCGCCACCAACACCGAGAAGGCGGTGTCGAAGCCTGGCCCCACCCAGTGGCGCAGCACGGCCTGCCCGAAGAGCACGGCACACGCCGCCCCCGGGATCGAAAGCAACGCGCTGAATCTCGCCCCGCGGATCAGAACCGACCGCAACCGGACCAGATCCCTGGAGGCCCAGAGTGAACTGGTAACCGGGACGAACACGGAGCCGGCACTGGCGATCAAACCGCCGAAGGAGAAGATCAATCGTGCTCCGACATAGTAGTACGTCGCTTCTCTGGACCCCAGCATCCACACGGTGATGATGGGGCCGCTCTCGCGGATCAAAACCGTGCAAATGGTCCAGATCGTCGAGTGCCCGGCGTAGGACATGATCTGCCGCAGGGATGTCTTCGAGATGAGAGCCGGCCGGAAACGAAGTCCGGGCTCGACCTTGTGGAGGAAGAAGAGGCTCAGGACGACCCTCGAGCAAGCACCGCCAAAGAATGCAGCGCCCAGGTAGGCCAGTGACGGCCCGAACCAGGCAAAAGTCGCCACGACCACCGCAGCGCGCACCAAGACGCTCACGGACTCGGTGATGCTTCGATAGTAATGCTTCTGCAGGCCCAGAAGCACGCCTTCGACGGGAAGGTTGAGGATCACGAGTACCATTCCCGCGCCGACCCACACCAGCGCATCCGAGCACTCGGCGGCTGCCAGCGCGGGAACCTTGGGGAATATCATCGGGTAGGCTCGTGAGATCATCAGGCATATGGGCAACGCCACGACGGCAGCTGCTCCGTAGATCACATACGCCGAGCTGAGCGTTCTTCCCAGCCCGAGCTTGTCGCTCCTGGTGGCGTGAGCCGCGACATAGTGCTGCAGTGCCACCGATATCCCGGGGGCAAGCAGGGTCGTGTAGCCAATGATGGAGACGATCACTGTCCAGCCACCATAGTTCTCGTCGCCGACCTTCGCGATTGCGTATCCGACCAGGAACAGGTTGACGGCGACCAGGACGAAGTGCTGGATCCATTGCGCAGCAATGTTGATCCCGGTACGTTTTGTGGATACGAGGTCAGGCACGGGCACCTCGTCTCCGGAGCCACCAGTCCGTCCGCCTCCAGGGAGCGTGGCGGACGTCCCTCGAGGCACTCGTGCCCGGCGCCGGCGGGGCAGGACGGCTGCTTCTGCAAGACGCAAGAAGAGCCTCCGGGGCAGGAACTGCACGGGGATGCGAACGTGTTGGAAGGTTCATCTCCCGACCTCGACACCGTGGTTCACGGAGAGCCGGGGGCTGGCCGACGCCGCGTCCTGGGGCCGGCGCGTCTCGACCGGACCGATCACCCTGGCGGGAATCCCGCCGATGATGACATCTGAAGGAAAGGATCTGGTGACCACGGCCCCGGCACCCACGATCACGTTGTCACCCAGAACCACGCCGGGTAGAACGACCGCGTTGGCCCCGAGCCAGCAATGCTTGCCGATCTTGAGTGGTGGCTCCTTGGTCGATGCATGCGTGACCTTGTCATGATTGGTCGAGATGATCTTCACCCCGGGGGCGAAGATCGTGCCGTCACCGATTTCGATGCCATTGAGGGCCTGAATGTAGCAATTCCCCGAAACGGCAAAGCTCTTCTGCACATTCCTGCCGATCTTGAGGCGTTTGGGCAACATGACCGTGCTCGTGTAATGCACCGAGAATGGAGTGTCGCCATTGATGCGGAAGAGGCGTTGAAAGACGAAATTCACGCAGCGGAGTTGCGGTTTCACCGCAAAGAACGTCCGAAGAGGTCTCTCGAGGCCTGTACCGACAACCAGTTTCTTGATCATCCGCCTCAGCATACCCGTGCCCCCGTTTTCCGTGAGATGCCGCATTCCTGATCCCGGTCTCCCCGGCTCCTGGAGTTCATTGCGGACTCTCCCCGTCAGTCGACCGTGCGACTGATCAAATAGATGGTGGTCGCTGCACCGGAGAGGATCGAGACGATCTGTGCCACGTTCTTGAGCGTCTGCCTGTCTCTCTGCTCCGGCTTGGTCGGAACGATGATCGTGGCACCGGCATCCGGCTCGGGAGAGCTGAACCAGCCTGGGCGCTGGACGCGGCCATTGGCCATGACGACGCGGATCTTGCCCTTGTCGGCGCTCTCCAACGTTCCGCCGGCCTGCTCGATGTAGTAGTCGAGGCTTCGGCCCTTCTCCCAAAGGACGCTCGACGGAAACCCGACTTGACCCGTGACCTTGACGATCTTCGGCTCGCGCGGGATGTGGATGCTGTCGCCGGCTGCCATCACGAGATCGTACTTGCTGTAGCCCCTCCGGCGCCTTTTCAGCGCCTCCTCGAAGTCGATCGCCATGCGTCCCGTGTCGTCCTTCTTGCGCATGAAATTGGCGCCTCGCAGATACGCAGTGGGATCCAGGCCACCCGCACGCTCGATGAGACTCGACAGGCGTTCCATCTTGCTGGTGAGCGAGTACTTCCCGGGGAACTTGACCTCACCGGTGATCCACACGTTCTCCTGCAGGCTCCAGTTCGGGATCTCGCGGATGAAGACGATGTCGTTCTTGCGCAGCTCGAACTCGGCGGCCAGGCTCGCCTCGCCGAGCTCGTCACCCATGGCGACCTGGATCAGCTCGGCCGTCTTGCCATCGGAGATCGCCTCGGGATTGATGCGGGCCACCTCCGCGTGGACCCGGTAGGCCGACTCCTTCAGACCGCCCGCCCGAACGATGAGATCGGTGATGGTCATCCCCTCGGGCAACTCGTAGCGTCCCGGCTTGCGCACCAGGCCCTCGATCGAGACGTACTCCTTGTCACGGATGTCCCACACCGAGAACACCTGCACCTCGTCGAGTTCATGAAGTTGGAGGTTGGCGACCGGATCGCGCGCCAGCGCCGCATCCAGGTTGAAGGACCGAAGCTCACGCGTCTTGTCGGCCCGCGTGCGCACCAGGTGGCCCCAACCGAGGTAGGCGTCGCCCAGAAGGCCGCCCGCCGTTTCGATGAGGTCGGCCACCGTCATCCCCCGTCGATGCTCATAGGTCCCCGGCTTGTAGACCGCGGTGCCCGTGAGCTCGACGGTGTTCCTGAGGATGTCGCCAACGCGAAAGATGCGCACGATGTCGCCGTCGTACAAGGTCACACCCCGACCGGGATGCTCCTCACTCATGCTCAGGTCGATGATCTTGCGGTCTTCCTGCAACATCGGCGAGCGTTGCTCGAACGG
Source organism: Candidatus Krumholzibacteriia bacterium (assembly GCA_046757105.1). Classification (GTDB taxonomy): domain Bacteria; phylum Krumholzibacteriota; class Krumholzibacteriia; genus JBHHXQ01. Next base: position 6,809 of record JBHHXQ010000103.1, on the reverse strand, counting down.
GATCACGCGCTCGATCTGCACGCGCGGCAGGTAGGCGGTGGACTCGAGACCGCCGGCCAGCTTCAGGAGGTCTTCGAGCTTCTCGCCCTCGCTGAGCTCGTAGATCGCCGGGTGCCGGACCTCACCTTCCAGCGTCACGCGCGTGCCCACCGGGGGCACGAAGACCACGTCACCGTTCTCGAGACGGGCATCCTGCGAGCGATCCCCGTTGGCAACGTAGTCGTAGAGGTCGATCTTGCGAAGGAGCCTGTTGCTGCGCAGCACGCGCACGTTGCGCATCGAGCCCTGCAGCGTCGGTCCGCCCGCGTAGTAGAGCGCATTCATCACCGTCGACGTCGCGCTCATCGTGTAGCCACCCGGCTGGACCACATCACCCAGGACGAACACCTGGATCGAACGCAGCTTGCCCAGCGACACGTCGACGAACGTACGCCCCTGCCCGTCCGAGCGGATGCCGGAGTAGATCCTCGCCAGCCGCTTCTCGACGTGGTTCTTCAGGCCGCCCAACGTGAAGCTGTTGACGAGCACCTGCCCGAGATCCGGCAGCAGGATGTAGCCCTCGCGGTTGACCGTGACCTTCGCGTTCAGTTCCTGCGCACCCCAGACAGTAATGATGATCTCGTCCCCCGGTCCGATCAGGTAGTCTGGAGAGACGGGACCGAAAGCGAGCGGCTCGAACGTCTTCGGCGACATGGTGAAGATGTTGTAGCCGAAGTGGTTCGCACCCCTCTCCTCCTCGTCCGGAGCGACCGGGGCCTGCACGGAATCCATGTTGGTCGGAGCCATCGCTGGAGGAAGTGTCACGGGCGGGAAGAGCGCGGACTGCGAGGCATCGACCTCGGTCGGGCCACCGGGCCCGGGCACGGCCTCCTGCCTCCCCTCCAGAAGCATCTCCAGATCGGCCGGATTGATGCCGGCGGCACGCAGCCGTTCACGCACCCTGGGATCGCTGAGATCCAGCTTCTTGTCCGCGGCAGACAGCCGCCAGGCGCCCTGCATCGAGTCGGAGCTCGACAACGGATCGTCCGCGTGTCCGCTCGTCCAGAGGGCCGCGAGCAAGACCGCCAACAAACCGATTCCGCGCGGACGCCACGCCTGCATGCCGCCTCCTGCTCCAATGGATCCACATGCTCGGGCCTGCGCCGGCCCCGCATCCGCGGATCTGGCCACCGTCTTGCCGTTTCCGTAGCCCGTGCGCGGCCCGCACGTGCGATACTTCAGGCACGCACATCATGCAAATCCCGAACCTGGGAGGCGCTATTGCTCGGGATCTTTGCCAAGGTTGTCCGCGGCGAGCCGGTCAAGACCCGACTGCAGAGTGTGCTGACACGTGGGGAAGCCGAACGTATCTATCTCGCAAGCCTCGCCGACACGCTCGAGACATCGGTGCGCGTCGTGAGGTCACCCGTCCTCCTCCTCCAGGGCGGCGGCGACGAGGCGGCGGTCGCCGAGCTCCGCGGACTTCTCGTGGCGCTCGGCCTCGACGAGTCGTGCTGGGACGATCTGCGGATCGGCGTGCAGCGAGGAGACGATCTCGGCGAGCGACTGGAGCGCGCGTTCATCGAGCTGTGTGGAGGACCGCGCGGGTCGCGTCCGACTCTGATCGTGGGCTCGGACAGCCCGAGCCTGGGGCCGGGAAAACTTCGCCGGGGTCTGGAGCGGCTGGGTGCCACGGCCGGTGCGAGCACACCTGCGGCCGCCGGCTCCGGGGACCCGAGCACCACGGTGGGTGGAGGTCGCACGCAGGACGCTAGCGCCTCACCCGACGTCGTCCTCGGCCCCACGGCGGACGGTGGCTACTACGCCATCGGCGTGCGACGTCCCTTCCCGGGGCTTCTGCGTGGCGTCGCCTGGAGCACCGAACACGCGCTCGAGGACACGCGCCGGCACGCCGGCGAGCTGGGCCTCCGCGTCGAGCTTCTCGAGGCGTGGTCGGACGTGGATCATCCGGAGGATCTGCACACTCTGGCACGGCAGATCGCCGCGCTGCGCAGCGCCGGCGACACCAAGAAGGCGCGGCACACCGAGACGGTGCTGCGAGAGCTCCGCCGCCTCGAGTAGCCGCATGCGCACGTCGCCGCGCCGCCGAACGGTCCGCCCAGCTGCTTCATGCCGGTCAGGTCTCGCGTGCGTGCGGCGGCTCGTCGAACATGGCCTCGTACACGCGGTAGCGGCCGCCGTCCATGCCCAGCGCCTCGTACACCGCTTGCGCGGCGGCGTTCGTACGCTCGACGTAGAGCCGCACGCCGGCGACGCCCGCGGCGCGGGCCTCCTCGACGACCGCGCCGTACAGGCGCTTGAAGAGACCACGGCGGCGCGCTTCGGGGGCGACGTAGACCGACTGGATCCACCACACGGGGCGGTTGCGCCAGTCGCTCCATTCGTAGGTCAGGAGGAGTTGCGCGACGACACGGCCCTCCTCCTCGACGACGCGATACGACCCCGGCGCGCTGCGTTCGAGAACCGCGCGCACCCCCGAGCGGACCGTCTCGGCATCGAGATCGAGGGACTCGGTCTCCCGCGCCATCGCGATGTTCCCGGCGACCAGCGCATCGAGATCCTCCTGCTTCGCAGCCCGGATCATCTTCCCCTCGCGATGCAGCAAGCGCGAACGATCTCGTCCATCCAGGTCGTACGACCGGATCCCACCCATGCGGCGGTGATTCGTTTCACCGCGCGGCCGGAATGCGCCAGCAGCCACGGGGCTCGCGAAACCGGCACCCTTCACAGCTGCTTCTGCTTCCAGCGTCCGCGCCGGAACCACAGGGGCGCGAGTACGCCGCGCACGACCGAGCCGATCGACAGGATCCAGGCGATGCCCAGGATGCCGCTGTCGAGACCATACACGACCCAGAAGACGAGCGGCACGCGCAGGAGGTTGACGGGTACGCTGATCAGCATGGGGGGGACGGTGTCGCCGGCACCGGCGAAGGCGTTGGCAAAGACGAGCTCGATCGCCATCAGTGCCTGGCACAGGCCGAGGATGCGCAGATACGTGGCGCCGATTCCGAGGACCTCGGGATCCGCCGTGAAGAGCCCCAGGACGACGCGCGGCCACACGATCAGGACGAGGCCCGTCGATGCTCCGTACATCCCCATCCACAGCGCCGAGCGCCAGGCCGCGCGCGCCGCACGCTCGGGCTGGCCGGCGCCCAGGTTCTGGCCCACCATGGCGGCGGTGGCGGCGCCGAACCCCGTGCCGACCAGATAGGTGAAGGTCTCGGCCCGGGTGCCGAGACCGAGAATCGCGAGCTCCACGGTGCCCATACGCGCTGCGACGCCGGACAGAAACAGGTAGACGAGCGAGAACAGGACGCCGATGGCCATCCCCGGCATGCCGACCCGCATCACGCTCGCGGCCAGATGCGCATCGAGCCGGCGCAGCGAGCCGCGCAGGAGAGGAAAGTGGACGTCGCGCACGAGCGCGCGCCAGGCGAAGATCGCAACCGCGAAGAGCTGGGCAATCGCCGTCGCCAGACCGGCGCCGAACACCCCCAGCTGCGGAAACGGGCCGAGGCCGAAGATCAGCACCGGGTCGAGGACGGCATTCAGGAGCACCATGCTCCCGATGATCAGAAGCGGCGTGCGCGTGTCACCGGCCGCACGCATCACCGCCTCACAGTTGATGTAGGTGAACGTGAGCGGCGCGGCCAGATAGAGGACGCGCAGATAGGCGATGCCCGGAGCACGAACCTCGTCCGAGGTGCCGAGAATGTCGAAGAGGGCCGGGGCGCCGAACCAGACGGCGAGCGCCAGGACACCACCGAGCCCCACGCCGACGCCGATGCCCTGGGCCGCCGCGAGCCCGGCAAGCCGGCGGTCACGCGCACCCACGGCGCGCGACACGTGCGCCAGAATGCCGATCCCGGGGAGCGACGTCGAGGCATCCAGGATCCACGACGTGAAGAACGCCGTGTTCACGGCCGCCGTGGACGCCGCCCCCAGCCGTCCGACCCAGAACACGTCGACGAGAGCCAGGACGGCGTACAGCGCTTTCGCCAGAATCGCCGGCCCAGCCAGGCGGACGAGCGCACGGTCGAGGGGACCGTGTGTGATGTCGCTCTCGCTCGAAGCCGCCCAGGCCGCCGAGCCGGGTTGCTCGTCGGCAGGAAACGTCGGTGTGATCCTGGGAGTCGGCCCGGCTTCGCCCGTCATGCGGGCAGCCTAGCAGAGGCGCCCGGCGGGCGCGCACCTCGAGTGCGTTGCGGGGCTCGCAGAATCTCGAGCTCAGCGCATGGATCGAGGACCTCGGGACATGGCGATCGAGCTTCGGTGCCGCAGGCCGAGCCTCAGTGCATGGGGCTCGGCCGCTCCGCAGGGCGCCCGACGGTCCGGTCGATGACCGCGAGGAACTCCGCGGTGCGGATCGGCTTCGAAACGTAGTCGTCCATCCCCGCCTGCAGGCAGCGCTCGCGGTCGCCTCGCATGGCATGCGCCGTCATGGCGACGATCGGGACGCGCTGGCCGCTCTCGCGCTCGCGGATGGCAACCGTGGCCTGGAAGCCGTCCATCACGGGCATCTGGACGTCCATGAGGATCAGGTCGAAGCGGTGCTGCGTGGCCTTCCGGACGGCATCCTGTCCGTTCACCGCGACGGTCACCCGGTGCCCACGCTTCTCCAGCAGGAGGACGGCGAGCCTCTGGTTCACGTCGTGGTCCTCCGCCAGAAGAATGTCCAGCGATCTCGTGGCCGTACCCGGCTCCGCCGCGCGTTCCGGCGTGTCGCTCGGGCCTGCCGGGTGATTGGGTGGACCTGCCGCGACATCGCTCCGGTCCGGCGCACGATCGGCCGGGCCTGCCTGCATCCCGGCCTCGGGGCTCCGACCGGGGCCGGACCCGATCCCGAAGCAGGCGGTGAAGAAGAACACGCTGCCCTTGCCGACCTCGCTCTCGACCCAGATGAGACCGCCCAGGAGTTCGACGATCTGCCGCGAGATCGCCAGCCCCAGGCCCGTTCCTCCGTGCGCGCGTGTCGAGGATCCGTCCGCCTGCTCGAAGGCCTCGAAGATCGTGTCACACTTGTCGAAGGGAATGCCCACACCGGTGTCGGCCACGGAGAACAGCAGCTCGATCTTCTCCTCGCTACGGTCCCGGACCCCGATGCCGAGCTCCACACGACCCTCGTCGGTGAACTTGATCGCGTTCCCGACCAGGTTCACCACCACCTGCCGGAGCCGATCGCGATCGCCGACCAATCTCTGCGGGACCGCGCCGGCGATCTCGTGACCCAGCACGAGGCACTTCTCCCGGGCCCGCGGCGCCAGCATGGCGAGCGTTTCGCGGATGCTGTCGGCGAGGTCGAACTCCACGCTCTCGACCTCGAGCTTGCCGGCCTCCGCCTTGGAGTAATCGAGGATGTCGTTGATGACCGAGAGCAGCGATTCGGCGGACGACTGGACGATCTCCAGGTACTCGCGCTGCTCGGAGGTCAGACCCGTATCCAGCGCCAGCGCCGTCATCCCCATGATGCCGTTCAGCGGCGTGCGGACCTCGTGGCTCACGTTGGCCAGGAACTGTGACTTGGCGCGCGATGCCTCCAGCGCCGCGTCGTGCGCCTCACGCAGCTCTGCTTCTGCCTTCTTGCGCAAGGTGATGTCCTGCTTGATGGCCACGAAGTGACGGATGACGCCCTGCCCGTTGCGAACGGGGGCGAGCGTCATCTCTTCCACGTACTGCTCACCGCTCCGACGTTCCACGAGTACCTCCCCTCGCCACGCCCTGCCCCCGCGCACGTGCTTCCAGATCGTCTCGCGCGTCGCTGCATCCAGGTGCGCCGTGGGCAGAAAGAGCTCCTGTCCCGGCACTTCTTCGTGCGAACAGCCCACGAGACGCTCGTACGCAGGGTTCGCCCAGGACACCTTGCCGGCGTCGTCGGCGATGACGATTGCATTCGGGGCCGATTCCAGTGCCGTGCTCTGCAGCTGCAGCTTGAGATTGGCCGCTTCGATCTGCTTCTCCAGGTGTCCGAGAAAGAAACACAGAATCGACAGGAGGACACCACCCACCAGGAGAGGGATCAGCCCGGCAACGAGAACCGCCGCCCTGGCGTCCTTCACGTGCTGCGTCGTGTCCCGCAGCACCACGAGGTTTCCGACCAGACGCTTGGTGACGTCCAAGAGCGGTAGACATCCGACACGATACTGGCGGTCACGCAGCGAGACGGTCGTGGTCTCGATCCGCCGTCCACGCGCGGCTGCCCGACGATGGAGCGGAACGACCTGCGCCAGATACTCCTCGAAGCCGGGAGGAATCGAGTCCAGCGTCTGCTCGACGACAACCGCCTCGGGGAAGCGCTCCCACTCCGGACGGCGATCGAAGGAACGCATCCCGGCCTCCCAGGACTCCCGCTTCAGGTTGCTCTTGTCGACCAGCACCAGCAGATCGAGGCCGAGAACGTCCTGCAGCCGGCGCGCGATCCGGACGATCTCCACGCCGAGTTCGAGGTAGCCGATGAGCTCGCCGCCTTCGTACCACGGCTTGACGACCCGCAACGTCAGCAGGCCGCGGTACCGACCCAGCTCGAGGCCGGCCTGCAGCGTCCCCGTTCGCTCGGCCTGCAGCGTCGTGAACCGTTCGATGACGTCGCCGTGCAGATCGGGACGGTGGACGCGCAGGAAGCATTCCCTGGAGGAATCCACGAAGTAGAAGTGCGTGACTCGATGCCGGGACAGCTGTTGCAGAATGGGCCGCGCGCGTGCCAGGAGCGCGAGCGAGCGCTGGGAGCGCGCACCGGGACGCACCCTGCCGTAGAGCCGCGGAACCGTCTCGAGGTTGTGGTTGTAGACGTCGGGGGCGGCGTCGCAGACGCG
>JBHHXQ010000102.1:0-10094 GCA_046757105.1 Candidatus Krumholzibacteriia bacterium | reverse complement strand
TCTGTGCGCGGTTGCGGCCGTGTGGCGTGACGGAGGGCGACGCGCCCTGCATGTCTGCGGCGACGGATCCCCCGTGCTCGAGTGCCACCACGCCTGTGGGGCTGGGATCGGGAAGGGATCCAGCGGTCTGCCGCTTCGCGTTGAATCAGCCCGTTCCCGTGGACTGGGAGCCCGAGCCTCCGGGTTTCAGCCGCAGGATCGGTCTCGGGAAGCACCAACTCTTCGTCATGGGACAGCGGATCGATGTGCGAGACGTCGAATGCCGCTTCGACGGCACGGGTCTGTCGATCGCCGGTGTCGTTCTGATGCTCCCACCTGACGGGACGCCGTCGGAGGCCCACCTGCTCCGCATGTACCGCGACGTGCCGAGCGTGCGTGCCGCCGTGGACAGGGGCATGCCCGTCCGCCAGGCCTGTGCGCTCTTCGAGGCGGAGCAGGATGCTCTGATCCAGATGGCTGCTCGGGCCATGCAGCAGGAAGGAATCCACACGGCACGCAGGGTCCTGGAGCAATCACCTCTCGTGGAAGGCGTCACGGTCGCCGAGAACGGCGGCTACTCGATTCGGTACCGTGGACTCGCATTCGGCTACATGTCGATGGAGGGATTCGGCGCGGGGCCCCTGCTGCGGACTCCTGTCAGGCCGACACGCGAGGGCTACCGGCGTCCTCTGGAGATCGAGCACAGCCGAAGACTCGACAGCGCACGGCGATACGTCGACTACTTCGAGGAGCTCGTCGCGGAGACCCGCCAGGTCCGCCTGATCGTTGCCACTCCAAGCGCTCCATAGGTGTTCACGGGAAGCCGGCGCCGCGACGCCAGGCTGCAGATCGAGCCCGTCGTCTCCGGAGCCGATCCCAGGAATCTGCCACCGGGCCCGCTGGATCCCGAATCCCCCTGCGCGAGATCCTCCGATGGGTCCGGGCGCCTGTCGAGTGAGAAGCGGGCGTGCGCGGAACACGTGCGGCACACGCGGCGAGCGGTTCACGATTCCGCCGGGGGATTGCCGGAAGTGGGGGAGAGGTCGACGAGGAACACCCGGTTCGCGCACGCACCGACGACGACGCCCGCGAGGTTGAACCAGCTCCCGCACGCGTCGAGCACGGCACCGTCGCTCGAAACCACCACGTGCTCGGAACCCGAGAGAACGGCGTCGGGGTTCGTTTCCAGCTCGGCTTTCCAGTTCCATCCACGACTGTCGGCCGCCCCGAGCAGGTGTTCCACGAGCTTTCCGCTGTAGGGGACGGGGCGGTCGAGAATCCACGCCACTTCGGCGATGCCGAGCTCCGCCAGCGCTCGCCCAATGGCTTCGAGCGCCGGACCGGTTTGCGTGCGGGTGCGGTGACGGCCGTGCATGCTGGCCAGGTCCCGGTCGCAGCCGTCGCATCCGCGCAGGACGAGGCCACCGGCGAGCGCCACCTGAACCGTCGCCAAGACGTGGTAGCCAGCCAGGTGGAGCGTGCGGCCGCCCAGCTCGGCCGCGGCGAGCTGGCGGCGACGCCGGCGACGCAGCGCCTGGTCGGCGCAAGCGCATCGTGACACCGCCTGGCGCTGGCGCTCGACCAGCGCGTGGCGGTCGCCGACGAGCTTGAGCGCGGCTCTCCCCGGATAGCCGTGGCCGAGAAGCCACGAGTGGTCGCGTACGGCGCGCCGCAGCCGTGTCAGCTCGGTGTCAGCGAAGAGACGGCGGTCCTCCGCATGCACGAGCGGGGAAGACTCCTCCACGACGCGGCACTACCTCTGGTACGTGCCCACGAGCTCTGCCTCGGCGAGAACGTGGCCCTCCAGGGCTTCGAGAAGGCCGCGTTTGTCGAGCCCCGCCTCGAGTGGCAGGACGGCATCGAGCGCGTAGAGCTTGAAGTGGTAATGGTGCACGCCGTGACCCTTCGGTGGCGCCGGTCCGCCGTAGCCGACCTTGCCCCAGGAGTTCTTGCCCTGCAGCGCTCCGGAAGGGTTCGTCACCGTACGCGTGGTCGGAACGCCTGCGGCGAGCGCAATCGTCGCCGCAGGAATCTTGTAGAGAACCCAATGGACCCATGGCTCCGGCGTCGGAGCGTCTGGATCGTCCACGATGAGTGCGAGCTCGCGTGTTCCTTCGGGAACCTCGGTCCACGCCAGTGCCGGCGACAGATCTTCGCCGTCGCCGCTGTACCGCACCGGGATTCGTTGGCCGCTCTCGAAGGCCGTGCTTTGCAGCGTCCAAGACATGTCGCGCTCTCCAGATTGGGATGCCGGCGGGGTCTGCGCCGGAGGTTCGGGTGTTCGCTGGCAGCCCGCGAGCAGAGGCGCTCCGACGACCGCCGCCAGAAGGAGGATTCGACTCGACCGCATCAGGAACCTCGCTTTGAACTGGACCCAGATCCTACCACCGGAGGGCCGGCGGAGCACGGTGCGTCGGCACGGCTCCTTGCACAGCTGCCGGCGAGGCGCGGAGTCGGCAGACGCCCGAGGCGATGGAACGTGCGGGCTTGTGGATCACGATCGTGTGTCGCAAGCGGATCCGGGGCCGGCCAGCTCGGCGCCACTGGACGGGAGGACCCCGGGGAACCCTGCGGTTTGCCGGGGCCCGGCCGGGAGGCGGGAGTGGGCCCTGAGGCGATTCCGCGGCTCGCCGCAAGCCGGGGGCAGCTGGCCCGGGGCTGGAGACGGTGACCGGCGCCGGGGTGCGGCCGAGCGCACGCTCTCCCCATACAGCGGAAGCCCTATCTCACGGGATTCTCGGCGCTGGCACCTGTGGATGTCTGCTCGAACTCCCCCAACATCCGGGCGAGGACGCTGTGCGACGGGCGGGCGACATGCTCTTTGGTCCGGCGCTCAGACAGATGGGGGCGGGAGACGGGGCAAAGTGATGGCTGACCCCGGCGGCCCGCCCCCATAACTGGCACCGGACCAAGGAGCCCGCCACCCACGCGAGGGAGCACACATGCACATTCACCCGGTCGCTGCACTAGATCCCCCAGGGGCGTCACGCCCGATCAACGGCCGGCCGAAGGGCGGTCCGCTGCATCGGCTTGGGCGGCCTTGTTCTTGTCTTGAGCAATCGTCTTCCCAAGGGCAGTGGACGCTGCTTTCTCTCGAATGTAGCGCATGCGCTCCTCGGGTGTCATTTCCTCCATCTCCTGGCTGAGTTTGTCGCGGAGCTCACGCATGAGCTTGACCGCGTCAAATGTCTTCATTGTCATCCTTCCGGACCTCCAGGGGTGATCGGATCTCCAACATTGGATACCCCAACCGGAGATTGACCGCGTTGAATCCACGAATGCGATCCAAGTTGACGATATGCTTGAAGTTCCAGCTCACCAGAACGTCCACTTTCGCGATAGTAGCCACCGCGATGTGCTGGGCGTCCACGAGCATTTGACGCGACACCACCCCATCCTTGATGTACTCCTCTGCCAGCGCTTCGGACTCTTCGTCCTGATGGACGAACTCCAGGCATCCCTTCGGTAGATCTTCAATCACGCCGCGTACCTTCGGTGGGGCGTCAGCAAGTTCAGCCAGCGTGGTATCCGATATCACCAGCAGCGCGTCTCCTGTGCGACTTCGCTCGATCAGCCGAATCGAGGCGGCCCGAAACTCCTCATCGAGACTTCCTCCGACGACCGAGGTGTCTACGTAGACCCGAAGCAGCTTTCCTCGAGCAACCATACCGAGATACTAAGTCCGATGTCCTTCGCGGGCAACCGACGAGTATCGCGGAGACTCGCAAGGTCCGCCTGATCGTTGCCACTCCGAGCGCTCCGTGGCTGTTCACGGGAAGCCGGCGCCGCGACGCCAGCCCATGGCTCCGGCGTCGGAGCGTCTGGATCGTCCACGATGAGTGCGAGCTCGCGTGTTCCTTCGGGAACCTCGGTCCACGCCAGTGCCGGCGACAGACCCTCGCCATCGCCGCCGCACTGGGATCCGTGGGCCGTTCTCGAGGGCCGTGTCGCGCTCGCCGAAAGAGACGCACCTCGCGTTGAACTGGACCCAAGCGGATCCGACCAACCTGAGGGCCGGCGGATCACGGTGTGTCGGCACAGCTCCTTGCACAGCTCCCGGTGAGGGCGCCGGAGTCGCGAGGCGCCCGATGCGAAGGAACGTGCGGGTCTGTGGATCACGGTCGTGTGTCGCAAGCGGGTGCGAGCCCGGGGCCGGCCGGCTCGGCGCCACTGGACGGGAGGACCGCGGGGAAGCCGGCGGTCTGCCGGGGCCCGGTGGTCGGGAGTGGGCGGGGCGGCGGCTCGCGCAGGCCAGGGAGGCCGGGTACCGGATCATCAGGTTTACATAATCTCCCTTATGCGCCATTCAGGCCTGGCCGGTTCGAGCCCTCCGGCAGCCCGCGCGCCCACGGGCCCCCCGGCTCGGCCGCGGTCGTCGTCCGAGGTCCGGAGAATCTCGGTCGCCAAGGGACCGTCTTCGGCGCTGGCGGTTGGAGCTGGTTCCCTTGCGCAAAGGGGTCAGCCTGGCGTTCGGGAGAGCAGTAGCCATCTTCCACGAATCGGTCGCAGTAGGAGCGTCGGGATCCGCCTTGCTGTTCGAGCGCAATGCTGGCGATTGGTGCCTCGAAACCCGAGTCGATCCGGATGTAACGGACGAAGACACTGGATTCGGCGTTTCATTGTCAATCGGCGGGAACCGCATGGTCGTTGGGGCACTCAGGTACAAGAACAAGTCGGGAGCGGCTTTTGTCTTTGAACGCGCTGGGACTGGGTGGACTCAGGTGGCTATGATCACTGCGGCGGACACGCGTCCGGAGGATTTCTTTGGAGAATCCGTGTCGCTCCACGGAGAGACGATTCTCGTCGGTGCCAGCTACCACGATGCCGCGGGACCGAATCATGGAGCGGCTTACGAGTTCAAGTGGGAGAGTTCCCGTTGGACTCAAGCGTCCAAACTCCTCGCCCAGATTCCAGTGGTCCCGGTGGCTGTGGAGGGTCAGTAGACGTTGGAACCCTTCGCGGTGCGATCTGCGGGCCGCACGGAGCGTCCCCCACCACGCTCTCGATGGCTCGAGGACGCCGGTCGCCTCGATTCGGTCCAGCTTCTGGCATCGCCCGCGGATCGAGTCGCTGACGCTTTGACGGAGGCTCGAGAATGTGCGGTCAGCTCACCGGGACGCGCTTGGCGTACTCGCCGAGGATCGGCAGCTGCCACTTCTGGCCACCGAGGGCCTCGACGAAGCCCCAGGCCGACAGCCCGACGGCCAGCAGGCCGGCGGCGAGCTTGAACGCGATCATGATGATCGCGCCCAACACCGGGATGCTGCCGAGCGTGTGCCCGAGAATCATGGACACCACGATGAGGACGACCTCGACGAAACAGAGTGCGAATCCCTGGCGGGCGTGGAAGCGCACAAAATCGTCCCGGCGGTGCTGCTTGACCTCATAGAGGACGAACAAGCACGACACGAAGAGGTACGAGGCCGCCGCCAGCCAGCGGGAGCCGTCACTGATCGGACACTCCTCGACCACCTCTTCGGCACCTGACGGGACCGGGTCGTGGCTGGGATTCTCTGCCTGGTCTTGCATCGTGGGACCTCGTCACCTTGACGCAGCCGCTCGGCTGTTCGACCCCTCCCACGTGGTCGGTCAAGGGTTCATGCTCGAGTCCGTGCTGGCGGCCGCGCTGGTCGTGGCTCCCTGAAGAGCTTCGAGGATCGCGAGCTCGATCGTGGCACGTCGGGAGGACTCGTTCTCTCGAGACTCCACTTCCTCCAGCAGGCTCCTGGCCTGGGCGATGGAGCCGGCGGAACGGTAGGCTCTCGCGGCATCCAGGCGAACCTCGCTCGCCAGCGGCTCTAAAAGACCTTCGGCGACCTCGAGGTACAGGCCGGCCGCCTCGCCGTACCGGGACTGCCCCTCCAGGCTGGCCGCCAGGCCGAGCTTGGCTGCATCCTCGTAGAAGGGTGCCTTCGAGCTTTGCGCGAGGTAGCTCTGGAAAGATTGCTCGGCCTCGGCGAAGCTCCCCAGTTGCAGCAGCGACTGCCCTTTCAGAAACGACGCAGCCACGGCAGCGCGGGTTCCCGGGTACTCCGTCTGGAGGGCGTTTGCGACCTCGAGGGAGACGGCGTACTCCCCGGCGCTGTAGGCGCTCACCAGTGCCGACACGCGCAGGTCGCTCTCTGCTGTCTTGCCGCTGCGGCCGCGGATCCAGAAGACGCCCAGGACGATCGCGACGATGACCGCGGCCGTGATCCCCATCACCAGGTTGGGGTTGGCGCTCACGTAGTCGGCCGCCCGCGCCGTGAAATTGAGCAGGGCGTCCTGCTTCAGGGTCTTACGATCCAGCCGCTCCAAACGTGCCAACTTCGACAACCTCCTGCGAACAAATCTCTTAGCTCATTCTCCCCCGGTACTGTATCACGCTCGGAGATCGCACTCAAGCGGCGCGCAAATCTCTCTTGACAGTCCCCCTGGGGCGGGCGGAATGTCCGACCCGGGTCGTGTGGTGTGGAGGTCCGCGATGCAGAACCTCCTGGGTTCTCTCCTCGCGTCGAGCATTCCACGACGGTGGGCCGGGCCCCACCTGGCTGTCGCGAAGCGGCTCCGCACCCGATTCCGCCCTCCTCCTGCCTCTGATCCGCACCGACAACGCTCCTCTGAACCGCGCCCCCGAGCTCATCGCACTCGACGAGAGGCGGGCCTGAGACCGGGTCTCGCGTCCTGCGACACCTCTGCGCGCGTGCTGGCGCCAAAGCCGACCTGCCCCGCACGGCGCACGTGCGGGGTCTTTGACGGCTCTTTCAGCGCCGGTGCCGCGCAAGGGATGCGACGCGAACTCGCTTGCGGAAGGTTCTCCCCCCTACCGACCGCATCCGGGCCCGCCTCCTTTCGTCGGTTTTGCACTTGCGGCCGCGTGCCGCGTTGCTTAGAATATGGGCGCTGACAAGCCTTGCCCGTTTTTTCTGCTCACCACTTCCTCGAAGGTCGTTGATGGCGGACTGCTAATCGGACCGACCAGAATCGACACGACGGCTAGCCCCTGAAATCGTAGGTCCGCGCCCAGGCTCTGGGAGCCAGGCTAGTCGTTTGGCCGATGATGACGACTTTGAGGGAGATGTTGCGAACGGCCCCCGTTCCGCTCGACTCCGCGAGTTGCACTCGTGCGACGTTCGACGACTGCCCAGCGCGCCGCGGGGCATCGGTGCGCCGGTCTCGCCTTCCCTCCAAACGACGAGTGGGTTCGCACGCTGGAGCCGGCGCACCCGGTCGCGAGCGCATGTCCGATCTCATGCCGAGGCGTTTCCCCCGGCACGTGGGACGGGCGACATTCCTCTGCGTCCGCTCGCGACTGGCTGGCCGTTCCATCCTCCGTCCGCGCGCGCGCACGTCCTCCGAGGAGCCCCTCGGGCCCTGGGGCGTTGTGTCTTCGGTCCGGATGTGCCGCGTCTTCTCGGGCAAACGGAAACAGCTTCAGGTGTTTCGGTGATGATGGCGTCGAGCCCCTTGCCCCATTCGAGCGCCGACGCTCGGCCGCGCTCAGGAGCGCGGTGCACCGCACGGAAGGGGGGTCGGGGAAAGCGAATCAGGCCGGATGTGGGCGTGGTGGCTGAAAAAAACGGGCAGGCTACGGTCGCCACGGATACTTCTCGTTGTCCGCACGGTTGCAGCGCGCGGCTCGAGAGGCCAGCCTGAGGATGCTTCCTCGGCCCCCTCGATTCTACTCGATTCCATGCTCGGCTTCTCGAACGGATGATCCGTCCCCGGGGGGGCTGCTCCGCGCACGCCCGACGTCCCCGTCCCCTGCCTCGTGGCAGGATTCCCCTGCCGGGGAAGCTCCCGGAGGGATCTCTCGCGCGGAGCGCAGACTCCCCCGCGGCCACGAGGTCGGCAGGCCGTCGCGTCAGCGCAGCAGCGTCATGCGGCGGGTCTGCTGCATCCCGTCGGCCCGCAGTCGGTACAGGTACACGCCACTGGCAATGGGTGTCCCCGCGGCATCGGTGCCGTCCCAGACCACACGGTGGTTTCCCGTCTCCAGGACCCGGCTGACCAGCGTCCGCACCCGTCGCCCCTGGATCGTGAAGATGGCCAGCTCGACGTGTCCCGCGTGGGCCAGGTCGAAGGCGAGCGTCGTGGCCGGATTGAAGGGGTTCGGAACGTTGGGGTGCAGCCAGGTGGCGCGGACCACGCGATCCGGCGCGTCCGTCGGAATGGTGTCGGTGACGGTCGCGACGAGCGTCCACTCCAGGCCCGCCAGGTCGCTGGCGCCGGGGAGGTCCTGCTGGTCTCGCGTCGACAGCGTGAGCGTCGCCAGGTACGTCGTGTTGGGGCTGGCGCCCGCATCGTCGAAGTGGACCATGTACGTGGCCGGCGTGCTGCCGACGGTGGCGGGCGTGAAGCTCACCAGGCTGAAGCGGGCCGCGTCCGTGCCGGTCATCGCGAAGCCGTGCACTTCGAGCAGAGCCTGGCCGGGGTCGAAGCCGAAGTTGTGCGCCTCGGCCGGCTGGTCCGTGAACGCCCCCTGGGCATGGCTGCCGAAGAGGACGGTGCCGGTGGTCGATGAGCTCGTTGCGCTCGTGGACGGCTGCGCATGGTCGAGGACCGTTCCGGTGGCCGGGATGATCTGCGTCGGGTTGTCGGGTGCGTCGCCGCTCACGGTCACCGACGCGGCGTAGGTGCCCGGTGCGGTGCTGATGGAGACGGCGGGCGCGTCGGAGCCGCCGGCCGCCAGCGAGAAACTGCCCGAGGGCACCACGAACCCCGTTCCGGCGCTCAGCGAGTAGTCGAGGTCGTCGGCTGGCGGCGTGGCCGTGTTCTGGATGGAGAGCGCGATGCCCGGCCCGCCCGTGATCACCGTGCCAAAGTCGAGGTTGCCGCTCACCACCATCTTGGCCGGCAGCTGGATGTCGATGTAGACCGGCAGGTGGTCGGAGGCGGTGTGCAGGGCGCTGGCGACGGCGGAGCTCACGGCCGCGTTGGGCGGCGGCGCGTTGATGGCGCTGTTGAAGTGCTGTCCGTCCTGCCCGCAGGCCACGTAGCTGCCGCTCACGTAGTCCGTGCCCTCCCCGTCCAGCATGTCGTCGCTGGCCAGCATCATGTCGAAGCGGTCGTCCATGCCGCCGATGGAGCCGCCGTCGCCGAGCTCCGTCGTGCGGGTCGATTGCGTGTGGACGGCGGCGAAGAAGGCGCTGTTGTGCCAGGTGCCGATCTGGTTGATGGGGTCGAAGAGCCGTCCGTCGTTGTCCGCCTGGCTGCCGGTCAGCTCCGCCCAAGCGGGCTCGCCCGAGTTGTAGATGTTGTAGTCGCCGCCGACCAGGAAGTGTGTCGTGCTCGGCAGCGCGTTGAGATGCGCGCGCAGGACCTGGGCCTCGGCGAGGCGCCGGCTCTCGTTGCTCGCGCCCTGCGAGGCCTTGAGATGCAGCGTGTAGATGCGGAACTCCGCGGCGCTGCTCGAGTAGCCGTCGGGCCTGAAGACGAAGCCGTTGATGTCGCGCAGCGTCGTGGTGAGCACGATGCTGGACAGGAAGTCGAGCTTGGCGGTCCGGTAGTAGCAGGCTCTGGCGGTGAAATCGGGGACGAAGGGCGCCAGGGCCCACTCCCCCGGGTGGATCACGTTCAGCACGTCGTTCAGGAACTCGGTCGCTCCCGGCGTGCTCGTGATCTCCTGCACCACCAGGAGATCCGGATCGATCACGGTCAGGACCACGCGAAAGTCGTCCTCGCGAGAGTTCCCCTGCGCCGACGGGTAGTTGAGAATGTTCCAGGTCGCGACCCTCAAGGCCTGGACCCGAGCCGGCAACAGGGCGGTTGCGAGCAGAAGTACGGCCACGAGGTGGCCCGATGAACGGAGCAACGAGCAGCGAGACACGGTTGTTTCCCCTCGGTTTCGGACTCGAACCGCACATATTCTAGCATCTCGCAGCTCGGGCGTGGACCCCGAATCTCTCGATGGCTCAAGAGATTACCGGGCTTCGCTCTCGTCCAGGGCGGGCCAATCGATCCGAAAGGCGACCAGACGCGGGCCGCCGCTGGTAATGTTGCCGGGACGATCGAGGATCTCCATCGGCCGGATGGCTCGGCCGAAACGCTTCAGAACCCTGGCGTACCAGCCGGGGAAGACGACCAGGACCGCCGGGCGCCGGCGCCGCAGCAGATCGAAGAGCGCCGCGTCGCGC
>JBHHXQ010000101.1:0-10131 GCA_046757105.1 Candidatus Krumholzibacteriia bacterium | reverse complement strand
GGCGTCGGCCG
Source organism: Candidatus Krumholzibacteriia bacterium (assembly GCA_046757105.1). Classification (GTDB taxonomy): domain Bacteria; phylum Krumholzibacteriota; class Krumholzibacteriia; genus JBHHXQ01. Next base: position 10,120 of record JBHHXQ010000101.1, on the reverse strand, counting down.
CGTTCTTGACGGTCTCGCCGCTCTCCTCGTCGAAGAGGTAGCTGGCCACCACACCGGGCGGCGCGTTGCGCGTCGCGCCGCCGACCACCAGGTCTGCTGGCGTGCCCGGTGGCTCCAATGGCGGCGGCGGTGGCGGCGGCGGCTCGCCGTCCCCCTCGTACCACATGCCGTTGCCTGCCGGCGGAGTCCCCCAACCGCTCCAGTACGCCGTGCCGCCAGCCACCGCGATGGCAACGAGGCTCCCGGGCGGGAGGATCTGCTTCATTCCGGTGACGTCGTTCATCGACTTGGCCGCGTCGCGGAGGAACGTCTGCTTGCTCCCGAAGGACAGCGTTTCCATCGAGCCGACCTGGTAGGAGATGCGGTCGGGGCCGCTGCAGCTCCAGCATGTGTACAGGGCGTGGATCTTCTTGTCGGTGGTGTCGAGCATGATGATGGGCCGCGTGCCCGACGTCCCCTTCGAGATGTCGCGCTTGGCGGTCCAGTTGCCGCTGGAGCTGCGCCGGTACACCGTGAACTCGTCCGATGCGTCCTTGGTGATCGCGAAGACTCGTCCCTGGACGTCGGCCGCCAGGTTGATGTGATCGTCGGAGCGTCCGGTACCTGCGTCGACGATCTCGACGGAAGACCAGTCGTCGGGCGGATTCGAATCACGGTGATAGCTGAAGCCGAACTCCCAGCGGCTCTGGTCCGACCAGAAGACACCGACCTTGTCGCCGCCGAAGCGCACGACGGAGGCGATGTCGTCGGCATCGAGTCCGCTGCGCAGCACCACCCCTGGAGTCTCCCACGAACGATGGTCCGAGCTGATCGAGTAGGCGACGTACACCTTGCCGCCGCCCTCGTACGCCGCCCACAGGCGCCCCGTGGAATCTTGGTCGAGGACGATCGTTTCCGAGCCGCTCGCGATGCTCAGGCTGATGGGGAAACCGGAGAACAGGTCGTAGGTGTCGCTGGAGGAGCTGTACGAGTACTTGTAGAGCTTCGGCCTGCTGCTGTGGACCAGGACGAAAAGCTCCGACCCGTTCCAGAGAACGTCCTCGCGGCCGTCCACGCCGTTGTTGACGCGCGAGTCGACGAAGTTCTGCCGGCTCCAGTCTCCCTGCACCAGCTTGAAGATGTAGCTGCCGCTGGAGGTCTGCAGTATGGCCCAGTAGAAACCGTCGTTGTACCAGATCTTCGACTGCGGCTTGTCACTCGTCCCCGGCGATGAAGTGACCGGTTCTCCCTGTGCGAAGGCCGTCGAAGCGGCGAACACGGGGAGCAGCAGTGCTGCCAGGGCACGGCTCCGAAGTGCACGAAGGTCTTCCACGATGGCATGCTTCCAGTGTCAATCGCGTGGGACCGCGGGATTGTTCCAGTACAGAACGGGAATGGTGAATTGAGATAGGGCAGCGCGAGACGTTTCCTATCTTATCAGGAACCCGCAGGATCTGACCAGCCCAAACTCGTCGCCGTTCGGTGACCTGGGCCCCTGAACGGCGTCATGAGACACTCGTGGCATCGGGTTCACGAGTGTTGCGCGACCTCACCCGAAGCCGTGACGAGGAACGACGAGGACTCATGCAGAACGACCAGCCGCGATGCGCAACGACACGGGCACCGCAGCCGACGGCCTGCGTGTCTTCTGCCCCAGCGGACGTCCGCAAACCCGCCGCTGTCTCTGGAGAAGAGCGACAGACCGTTCGGCAAGAATCGCAACGGGCACGGTCACGACGACAGGCTCGAGGTCACCGGGCGCGGGCGACCCCGCCGCCAGACCGGCATGCTGCTCGACGTCCGGGAGCTCGATCGGCTGGTCGAGAAGTTGCTGGATCTGCTCGACCACCGCAGGCTGAACGTGGTGGTGCGGTTCATCGCCGCGCGCATGCCGACGTCGGAGAACCCGGCGGTGTTCGGCCCTGGACCTGCATCGCCCCGCGCCCCGAGCGTCGCAGGCCGGTGCGCGTGCACGAGTCCGACCTCTGCGCCGACGACGAGGGTGCGGGCCGGAGAGCTCGCCGTGAACGCTCCCGGAGCCCCGAGCGCCGCGGCCGCCTGGAGCGTCTGGGACGGGCCGCGGGGAGGGGTGCGGAGCGCCCCGCATGGCTCCCGGCGGGCCCCGGGCGCCCTCCCGGACGGCGCGCCGAGCGAAAAGCCCGGCGCCGGGAACACGCCCAGTCCCGATGATGTTGAGAATGGGCGGAAGGCGCCGGCAAGATCTGGAGTTTGGCCCCGTTTCGGTGTATCTTTTGACACGCCCACCCTGGCGGACAATGCACCGCGCGAGTGATCGAAGGGGACCATGAGCCGCTCGACGTCAGGCACTCCGGGGTGCCTTCGAGCTCCGACTATTCGACGCCTCCCGACGCGCCTTCTGCGTGCCGTTCTCTGGGCTGCCCCGATCGCCCTGGTGCTCGCCGCAGGTCCGGCGGTCGACCCCGCGGCCGCCCAGTTCGGGCAGAACAAGGTGCAGTACCGCAGCTTCGACTGGCGGGTGCTCGAGACCGAGCACTTCCGCATCTACTTCTACGCGCAGGAACGCCCCGCGGCCCAGGAAGCCGCGCGCATGGCCGAGCGCGGCTACGAGTACCTCTCCGACTTCTTCCAGCACGAGTTCGCGGACAGGATCCCGGTCATCCTGTACTCGAGCCATCAGGACTTCGAGCAGTCGAACGTCATCGGGGGCTTCATCGGCGAGGGCACCGGTGGCGTGACCGAGTCCTTGAAGGGCCGGGTCACGTTGCCGCTCACCGGCTCCTATGCCGAGCTCAACCACGTGCTCGTCCACGAGCTGGTGCACGCCTTCCAGTTCGACATGCTCAAGCGCAACTTCCTCGGCCAGATCGGGATCGGCCCCCTGCCGCTGTGGATGATGGAGGGCATGGCCGAGTGGGTCAGCAACGGCATCGACCCGATCACGGCCATGTGGGTGATGGACGCGCATCGGGAAGACAAGGTCCCCTCGGTGCAGGACATGGCGACGATCCAGGACATCCGCGTCTACCGGTTGGGGCAGGCTCTCTACGAGGTCATCGGGCAGAACTTCGGTCCGGAGCGCGTGCGCCGCATGCTCAAGCGCCCCTCGAGGCGCCGGGGGCTGCGCCCGGGTAGCCCGGACTCCCCCGACTCCACGTTCACCCCGCAGCCGCCGCCCACCGCCACGCAGACCGCGACGACGGCGAACGTCACACAGGCGTTCGGGGCCGGCACCGTCGAGCGCCAGTCTCTCGAACAGCTGTGGCGGGCCTACGCCGAGAGCCTGGGGACCGCGTTGAGTGCGGGACTCGTCTCTCCGGACTCGGTCGCCGAGGTCGTGGCCAAGGGCAAGGGCTATGGGCGTTCGTTCCACCTGGCTCCGGTGGCGTCGTCCGACGGGTCCAAGGTTCTGTTCTACTCCGCGCGCAGCTTCCACAACGAGCTGTTCGTCGCCGAGCGTACCGAGAACGGCTGGAAGAAGCGGGATCTAGTCACCGGCGAGCAGACGCCGGACCTCGAGGGGTTGCCCCTGCTCTCCGCCTCGGCGGACTGGTCACCCGACGGACGGCATGTCGTCTTCGTCGCCACCCGGCAGGGCAAGGACATCCTGCAGATCCTGGACTTCAAGAGAAGAAAGATCGTCCGCACCGTCGAGACGGAGCTGCTCGCCATCTCGAACCCGAGCTACTCGCCGGACGGCCGCTGGGTGATCTTCTCGGCACTGCTCGGCGGCGAGGAGGATCTCTTCGTTGTCGAGATCGAGAGCGGTCGTCTCGTCCGGCTCACGCAGGATGCCTACGCCGAAAGGACGGCGCGCTTCTCGCCGGGCGGGGACGCCGTCATCTTCGCCACCGATCGGGGGCCCGAAACGGACGTCGACGACCTGATCTTCGGACCGTGGAACATCGCGCGCATGCAGCTGCGCTCGGTCGACGGCGACATCGTGAGCGGCAGCGTCGTACAGATCATCGACAGCCCGGCGAACGAGTTCTCGCCGGTGTGGAGCCCCGACGGCGCTGCGATCGCCTTCATCTCCGATCGGAGCGGGACCTACCAGGTCCACACGTACGAGCTCGCGACCGGCGAGGTGCGCCAGAGGACGCGCTTCGCCTCCGGCGTGATCGGCATCATCCCGACGGGACCGGCCGTCTCCTGGGCCCCGAGCGGTGAGGTCTTCTACTCCGTGTTCCAAGCCGGCGGCTGGCACCTCTACCGCACCGAAGGCTTCCCGGAGGATCTCCCCGGTGAACCGGACGAGGCCCACATGCAGCTCACCCGCTCGCATCCCGAGGACATCCACGAAGAGGCCGACCATCGGGTCGGCGCGCACGAGAAGGAATACCATGCGCGCCTGACGCCCGAGTACGCGGTCGTCGGAGCGCTCTACATCGGCAATGCGGGTGCAGCAGGCTCCGGCCAGCTCCTCCTGGGAGACATGCTGGGCAATCAGTACCTGCTCATCGCCGGAAACCTCCGGAGCAACTTCGACGAGTCCGAGTTCCTCGTGCAGTACGCCAACATCGGCGGCCGCTGGCAATGGGGGATTGCGGGCTATCAATTCCGGGAGGACTATCTCGTCATCACGGCCGATGACCAGGCCAACTTCCAGAGCACCGTGCGCCGCGGCATCGGGGCGCAGCTCTACTACCCGTTCAACCGCTTCCGCCGCATCGAGTTCCTGCTGGATCTCACGACCGTCGACGAGGAGACGGCCGACTTTCTGTTCGTCGGAAGCGATGCCTTCGTCACCGACGACTCCAGAAACCGGTTCTACTACGTGATCCCCGGCATGGCGCTCGTGCAGGACAACACCTCGTACTCGGGCTTCACGCCGATTGCAGGCGGACGCTGGCGGGCGGAGGTCAGTCGCGCCATCGGCGACATCGACTACACATTCGGCATCCTGGACTGGCGGCGCTACTACAACGTCAAGCGGCGCGGGGCCCTGGCGGTGCGCCTGCTGTCGGCCGCCTCGTGGGGCGAGGATCAGCAGTTGCTGCGCATCGGCGGACCCAACTCCTTCCGCGGCGGCGACTTCGGTGAGCTCGAAGGAACGCGGGTGGCGTTCGCCAACATCGAGGCCCGCTTCCCGATCTTCCCGAGCACGGAGCTGATCCGAGGGGTCGTCTTCGTGGACCTGGCGACCGCCTGGGACGAGCACCGCGCCATCGAGAACCAGAAGGTCCAGTCCGCCTACGGATTCGGCCTGCGCGGCTTCATCGGCCTGCCGCTGCGCTTCGATGCGGCCATCCCCAACAACAACGACGAGAGCTGGCAGACCTTCTTCTCGATCGGCTTCGACTACTAGCCCCGCGACCGGGTGATCTTGCACGTGCGCGCCCTGGCGCGCCGGCGGCATCCCTGCGGTCGGTGACCTGCTCGGGCCCGATCCCGGCAATCCGATCAGACGACGCCGTGCTTTCTGCCGACCCGTGTGAAGGAGTCCACGGCGCGATCGAGGTGTGCCTTCTCGTGCGCCGCGGAGATCTGCACGCGGATGCGCGCCTGATCCTTCGGCACGACCGGGTAGCTGAACCCGATGACGTAGATGCCCTCCTCGAGAAGGTCGCCGGCGATGTCGTGGGCCAGCTTGGCGTCTCCGAGCATGATCGGCACGATCGGGTGTACGCCCGGCTTGATGTCGAATCCGGCGGCGGTCATGCGCTCGCGGAAGTACTTCGTGCTGGCCTCGAGCTTGTCGCGCAGCTGCGTGGTTTCCGAGAGCAGGTCGAAGGCCCGGATACCGGCGGCAACCACCACGGGCGGCACACTGTTCGAGAACAGGTACGGACGCGAGCGCTGCCGGAGCATCGCAACCGCCTCCCGGCTGGCCGCCGTGAACCCACCGGTGGCGCCGCCCAGCGCCTTGCCCAGTGTCGAGGTGACGATGTCGACGCGCCCCTGCACGCCGCAGTGCTCCGGGGTGCCGCGGCCGGTCGCGCCGACGACGCCCGTGGCGTGCGAGTCGTCCACCATGACCATCGCGTCGTAGCGCTCGGCCAGCTGGCAGATCTGCTCGAGCGGCGCGATGTTCCCGTCCATGCTGAAGACGCCGTCCGTGGCGATGAGCCGCCTGCGATTGCGGCCGCTGTCCTGCAACTGTTTCTCCAGATCCTCCATGTCGGCGTTCCGGTAGCGCCGTCGCTCGGCCTTGCACAGGCGGACGCCGTCGATGATGCTGGCGTGATTGAGTGCGTCGGAGATGATGGCGTCCTCGGGGCCCAGCAACGTCTCGAACAGGCCGCCGTTGGCGTCGAAGCACGACGTGTAGAGAATCGCATCCTCGGTGCCGAGGAAGGTGGCCACGCGGTGCTCGAGCTCCTGGTGCAGATCCTGCGTTCCGCAGATGAAGCGCACCGACGACAACCCGTAGCCGCGCGTGTCGAGTGCACGGCGCGCCGCGGCCACGATCTCGGGATGGTTGGCGAGCCCGAGGTAGTTGTTCGCGCAGAAGTTGAGAACCTCGTGCCCCTTGACGTCGATCGTGGCGCCTTGGGGCGACTCGAGGACGCGCTCGTCCTTGTAGAGACCCGCCGCGCGGATCTCCTGCAACGTCTGGCGCAAGTCGTCCCGAACCGTGCCGTACATGCTTCCTCCCTTTGGATCCCGATGCGAGTCCACTCGTGCGCCGGGCTCCGCCCCGTCCGAGGCAGCTCCGGGCGCGTCCCGGCCGGGCCGAGAACGCGCCGCCGTCCGAGTGGTTCACACCGGCGCGAAACGCAGAAGGATCTTCGGGTGCTGGCGCATCATGGCCTCGAAGATCCCGGGTTCGAAGTCCCGAACGTCGAGGATCGTTCCCTGACCGTGATGCAGGACCAGATCGAGGATCTTGTCCTGGATGCCGTTGGCGGTGTCCTCGAGCAAGCGCCGCGTGAACGACCAGGTGCGGAAGAGCTCGCGGCCGATCACACCGTAGAGTGTGAGCCCCTTGAGGATCACGCGCTCGTAGCCCTGGATCGTGAAGTCACCCGCGTGCAGCCCGAAGAGAACCACCTCGCCTCCGCGCCGTGTGGCGACCAGTGCGTTGTTGAGCGAGCTGTTGAAGCCGGACATCTCGAGGGACACGTCGAGACCGATGCCACCGGTCTCGACGTGCAGCGCATCGATCAGCGCACCATCCACATGCGCGTCGTGCACGGACGACGTGCGGACCGGGAACACGACATCCGCGCCGGCGCGGCGCGCCAGCTCGCGGCGGTCCGCCGCAGGCTCGATGCCGACGACACGCGTGGCACCGAGCGACTTGGCGATCATCGCCGCGAACAGGCCGATGGTTCCGCAGCCGAAGATGCCGACCGTCTTGCCGCGCAGGTCGACACGCGTGCACGCGTGCACCGCGTTTCCGAACGGCTCCTGGATGGCCGCGACCTCGAGAGCGATGCGGCTCGTGTCGGTCGGCCACAGCACCCGCGCCGGCAACCTGATGTACTCGGCGAAACCGCCGTCGCGCGACACCCCGATGATGCGGTCGTCGCTGCAGATGTGCGTCTGCCCGAGGCGGCACTGGTAGCAGCGCCCGCAGAAGATGTGCGACTCGGTCGAGACGACGTCCCCGACGCGGTACCCGAACTCCGCCTCCACGTCGGAGCCCGTCTCGACGATGCGCCCGACGAGCTCGTGGCCGATGACGCGCTCCGTCTTGCCTTCGCGATCGAGCGAACGCAGGATGGCGTCACCCAGGCTGGAGCGTTCGTAGATGCCGCGATCGGTGCCGCAAACGCCGGCGTATAGCACCTGGACGACGACATGGAGTGCATCCCGTGCAGATTGCATCTCCTCGAGACGCGGACGGGCGACGCGCGTCTTGCGGAAGCCGCGCCCGTGGTCCCACGAGTCACCGTCGACGACCAGAGCCCACATGGTCTCGCGCTCCGCGGCCGTCGTCTCGACCGTGGGCTCGGTCCGCAGCTCGGTTGCGGACTCGGACGTGGCCTTCGAAGTCGGCACGCAATCCTCCGCCGGGAAACCCCGAGCACCTTAGCCCCTACGCCCAGAGCGATCAACCGATCCTGCTTCTCAATGGCCGCCGATCGGGCCTAGAATGGCGCGCCGTCCGAGACGGAGCCAGAGCCTCCGTCCCCCGGATGGGTGGCAGCGCGGGAGGGGTGGTTCAGGTGTCGGATCGGGCTGCGACGGCAAGGGTGTCCGCTGCCGCCGGAGGGGCACGCGAGAGCCTCGTCGGCTCGGCCGGCCTCATGAGCGTCGCCACTTTCTTGAGCCGCATCGGCGGCCTCGTGCGCGAGCTGCTCTTCGCGGCCCTCCTGGGCGCCGGCTTCTACAGCGACGCCTTCGTGGTCGCCTTCCGGGTCCCGAACCTGCTGCGCGATCTGCTCGCCGAGGGCGCGTTGTCCACCGCCTTCGTTCCCACCTTCACGCAGTACCTCGTTCGAGAGAACCGCGAGAAGGCCTACGCGCTCGGCAACCTGGTGCTGACGACTTTGCTCGTGGTCACGGGCGTCGTGGTCGTGGGTGGCTTCGTCCTCGCCGAACCGATCGTGCACTTCATCGCCCCCGGTTTCTCCGAGACGCCCGGCAAGGTCGAGCTCACCGCGCTGCTCACCCGGATCATGTTCCCGTTCCTGACGATGGTCGCACTGTCCGCCGTGCTCATGGGAATGCTGAACGCACAGCGGCGGTTCTTCGTGCCGGCCGTCGCGCCGGCGCTCTTCAACGCCTCCGCGATCGTCATCGGCTTCGCACTCCTCGTTGTCGACGTGAAGACGCGCACAGCCGTTCTGGTGTGGACGCTGGCCGTGCTTCTGGGCGGATTGCTGCAGATGTGCGTGCAGGTTCCATCGCTCGCGCGTCTGGGGTGGCGGTTCCGGCCGCGCTATCGGCCCCGCTTCGACGATCCGGGCCTGCGACAGATCCTGCGTCTCATGGCGCCGGCCGTCGTGGGTCTCTCGGCAACGCAGGTCAACATCCTGATCAACAACATCCTGGCGAGCCAGCTCGAGCAGGGCAGCCCATCCTGGATCAACTATGCGTTCCGCCTGATGCAGCTCCCCATCGGCGTCTTCGGGGTCGCGGTGGCCACGGTGAACCTCGCGGCCGTGAGCCGGCACGCGGCGTCCGGGGACCTGCAGGGGTTTCGTGCCACGCTGTCCGATTCGCTCAGGCTCGTGGCGTTCCTGACCCTGCCGGCCACCGCGGGCCTCGTGGCGCTGCGCGAGCCGATCATCGGACTCCTGTACGAACATGGACGCTTCACGGCGTTCGACACTGCACGCACGGCTGCGGTGGTCTCGATGTACGCGGTCGGCCTGTACGCATACGCCTCCGTCAAGGTCCTGGCACCGGCCTTCTACGCCTTGAAGTCGACGCGCGTGCCTCTCCTGGCCAGCGTCGCGGCCGTGGTCTGCAACATCGTGGCGAACCTGCTCCTCTACCGCCGCATGGGCGCACCGGGCCTGGCGCTCGGCACCTCGATCGGTGCGCTCGTGAACGCCGGCGTTCTCTACACGAGCTTCGTGCGTCGCTACGGCAGCCTCGGAGAGCGCCAGCTGCTGTCGCAGATCGCACGCGTGCTGCTCGCGTCGGCAGTCATGGGCGCGATCTGCCGGCTGACCACGAAGATCCTCGAGCGCCACTTCGGAACCGACGGCGTGACCTCCGACCTTCTCGTCGCGCTGCCGCCGATCCTGCTCGGCGTCGCCATGTACTTCATCCTCGCCTCCGTCCTGCGCGTGCAGGAGACCCGACAGGCGCTGCGCCTGGCCTCGCGGTTCCTGCGCCGCTCCCGCGCCTGACCTGAATCCCCCCGGTCGGTCGCGGAAAGCGCAAACGACACCGCGGCACGCGGCGGCACGGATGACGACTTCGAAGGCGGACCGACGCACGAAGCGTCGGACCGGCTGGAGAATCGCGGCGCTCCCACGGGCCGGCGCGTCGCCATTGGCTTCCGCATGGCCGCCATCGACCCGACTCACGCCCAGGGCGACGTCGAGCACCACCGCCGCCTCGGCGGACGAAACGCTGGTTTTCCTCTTGACACCGGGGCCTACTCGAGATACCAATCAATTGATGAATTGAATAATCTGGAGGTGCCCGGGTGCGCAGTCGAGAGTTCAAAGACACTGTCTTCCAACAGTTTGCCCGGATCGCCCAGGCGTTCGCCACGCCCAAACGCCTGGAGATCGTCGACGGTGCCCGTCGCGCCGGA
>JBHHXQ010000100.1:0-10159 GCA_046757105.1 Candidatus Krumholzibacteriia bacterium | reverse complement strand
GAACCGCCGCCGCGAACCGGTGTCGGCCGTCGCCTGACGCGCGGCGCTCTGGTGGAGGATGCCGGGCACATTGCCCTGAGGAACGGAGACGAGCATGTGCGGTTTTTGCGGCATGGCCTACTTCGACGCGGATCATCCGATCGACGAATCGGTCCTGCGTCGCATGAACGCCACGATCCATCACCGCGGTCCCGACGGCACCGGCTACCACACCGGACCCGGCACCGGGCTCGGCTTCCAGCGCCTGGCGATCATCGATCTCGAACGCGGCTGGCAGCCCATCTACAACGAAGACCGCTCGATCGTCATCGTCTTCAACGGTGAGATCTACAACCACCGCGCCATCCGGAAGGAGCTGCGGGCGAAGCACACCTTCTCTTCCGGCGCGGACACCGAGGTCATCCTGCACGGTTACGAGGAGTGGGGCGAGGCGATCGCCAACCGCCTGCGCGGGATGTTCGCGTTCGTCATCTGGGACTCCAACGAACGCAAGCTCCTCATGGTGCGCGACCGGCTCGGCATCAAGCCGCTCTACTACTACAGGAGCCGGCACGGCCTCGTCTTCGGATCCGAGATCAAGGCCATCCTCGAGCATCACGACGTGCAGCGCGAGCTGGACCACGAGGCGCTGGATGCGTACCTGTCGTTCCTGTACATCCCGGCGCCGAAGAGCATCTGGAAGAATCTCTACAAGCTTCCGGCGGGGCACCTCCTCAGCATGCAGGGCGGCGAGGTGCGCGTGCGGCAGTACTGGGACATCCGGTTCGGAAACAGGACACCCGGTCTTTCCGAGGAGGCGTGGTGCGAGGAGGTTCTGGAGGCGCTGGACGAATCGGTGGGTTGCCACCTGGAATCGGACGTGCCGCTCGGCGCCTTTCTCTCGGGCGGCATCGATTCGAGCGCCGTGGTGTCCTCGATGTCCCGGATCATGAAGGAGCCGGTGAAGACGTGCGCCATCGGCTTCTCGAGCGATCGCTGGAGCGAGGTCGAGCACGCGCGCATCGTGAGCGAGCAGTGCGCCACCGCACATCGTGAGTTCAGGGTGGAAGGCCGTGCGCTCGACGTGCTCGACGACCTCTTCTGGCACTACGACGAGCCGTTCGCCGACTCTTCGGCGCTGCCGACGTACCACGTGTCGCGGCTCGCGCGCGAGATGGTGACCGTGGCGCTCTCCGGCGACGGCGGCGACGAGAACTTCGCCGGCTACCGCAGGTACTACTACGATCGCTTCGAGAACTCGGTGCGCTCGCTGCTGCCGCAGCCGGCACGCGGCCCGGTCTTCGGCGCACTGGCCGCCGTGTACCCGAAGGCCGACTACCTGCCACAGCCACTGCGCGCCAAGACCCTGTTGAAGAACCTGTCGATGCCCGCCCTGGAAGGCTACTTCAACTCGATGACCTGGTTCACGCCGGCGGAGAAGGAGCTGCTCTACCGGGACGAGACGAGGCGCGACGTGGGTGACTTCTCGGCGTTGAGCATCTTCGCGGAGCACTTCGAGGCGGCGGACACGGACGACCCACTGTCGCGCATCCAGTACGTCGACATGAAGACGTATCTGGTGGACGACATCTTGACCAAGGTGGACCGCGCGAGCATGGCCGTGTCGCTCGAGGTGCGCGTGCCGCTTCTCGACCACGTCTTCATGGAGCGCATGGCGCGCATCCCCTCCGGATTCAAGCTGTACGGCCGACAGGGGAAGTACATCTTCAAGAAGGCGATGGAGAGTCGCTTGCCGGAGTCGATCCTGCACCGGAAGAAGATGGGGTTCTCGGTGCCGCTCCGGGAGTGGTGGCACGGGGAGCTGCAGGGCGACTTCGAGTCGAGCGTCATGCGTGAAGGCTCCTTCTGCTACGACATGTTCCAGCCCAGTGCGGTGCGCAAGCTGTGGCAGGATCACCAGAGAGGCTTGCGGGACAACGCCTACAAGCTGTGGATTCTGTTCGCCCTCGAGAAGTGGGCGCAGCACTACACCCGGTAGGACATGCACATCCTCTATCACCATCGGACGGCGGGCCAGGACGCGCAGGGCATCCACATCCGCGAGATCCTGCACGCGTTCCGCGAGCTTGGCCACACGACGGACCTCGTGAGCTTCGCGGATCGGCACCATGAGGGCGCGGAGGCCGCGCCGGGCGCAACCGCGACTTCGGGCCCGGCTCCAGTGGTCGGCTGCGAGCGCTACGCGTGGCTCGCACGCGTACGCGCGCTGCCGCTCGTCTACGAGTGCGCGGAGCTCGCGTACAACCTCTGGGGCTTCTGGGCGCTGTGGCGTGCCATCCGCAGGCGCCGCCCGCAGCTCATCTACGAACGCTACGCGCTCTTCAACGTCAGCGGCATCCTCGCCTCGCGCCTGTGGAAGATCCCCCTGGTGCTCGAGGTCAACGCGCCCCTGGCCTACGAGAAGGAGCACTACGAGAAGCTGGCGCTGCGGCGTCTGGCCTATGGAATGGAGCGCTGGATCTGCAGCCACTCGACGCGCACGATCGTCGTCTCGACGCCCATGCGCGAGATCCTCGTCTCCGAAGGAGTGCCCCGGGAGCATCTCGTGATCGTCTCGAACGGGGTCAACCCCGAGGAGATCGCTTCGGCTCTCGGGCGCGCCGACGTGCGCGCCCGCCTTGGCCTCGGCGACAAGCTCGTCCTCGGCTTCGTGGGCTGGTTCAAGAGGTGGCATCGTCTGGACTCGGTGGTCGAGCTTCTGGCCTCCCGTCCGCAGTGGCGGCAGCGCATGCACCTGCTCCTGGTCGGCGACGGGCCCGAGGCCGAGCCGCTGCGCCGGCTGGCGCGCGAGCTTGGCGTCGAGCACTCGATCACGATCACCGGGCCGGTGGGCCGCGACCTCATCTACGACCACATCCACGCCTTCGATGTGGCGCTGCAGCCGCACGTGACCGAGTACGCGTCGCCGATGAAGGTCTTCGAGTACCTGGCGCTGGGGAAGTGCGTCGTGGCTCCCGACCTCGACAACATCCGCGAGATCCTCACACACGGTGAGGACGCGTTGCTGTTCCGACCCGGCGATGCCGCCGACATGGCACGCGCCATCGAGATCCTGGCCTGCGATCCGCAGCGCGTGCAGCAGATGGGGGAGCGCGCCCGTCGTACGATCCGCGAGCGCCGTTACTACTGGCTCGACAACGCGCGGCGTGCACTCTCTGTCGTGGGCCTCGAGGACAAGGACTCACTCCAAGAGCCGGCCCGCGAAACCGTCGGATGAGGTGTGGTTCTCCCGCGATCCGAAGCTGCGCTCGAGCGCCATGACCACCCTGCGTCATGTCGACGCCACGCTGCTCTCCAGCTGTTCATGGCGCACCGGGAGTCCTCCCGAGCGACATGTCACGAGCCACGATCCCCCCCAGCGGCCAACCGGGTCCGTGTGGATATCCTCGGACGCAGGAGCTGAGTGCCGGCCGGATGTTGTGGAACAATCGTGTGCCCGGCGCGTAGGATCCGGGGAAAGGAGGATCCTTGGAGACCCTGATCGGCCTCGTCTTTCTGGTCGGAGTGATCTACTTCGTCCACCGCATGACCCGGGGCGGCCGCCGTGGCCGGCGCCGCTTCAAGTGCCATGACTGCCTGTACATGCGCAAGGTGTTCGACGACGGCGCCATGTGCAGCTACGGAGACCGTGAGGTCTTCAAGAACCCGCGCCACATCGCCATGTGCCCGGATTGGACCCCCACCCTCACACACAAACGCTAGACCGTGACCGGGTGAACCTGGTCTTCGTCGCGAGGACGCTGTGCGACGGGCGGGTGACATGCTCTTTGGTCCGGCGCTCAGACAGATGGGGGCGGCCGAGCTGCTCAAGCACACGGCCGAGGTCCGACGCGACCCCGGGCAGTGGCTGCCCTGGAACTACACGACGCCGTGCTCCGAAGGCGACGAGGTCCCCTGACCCAGCCATCGGACCTCAGGCCAAGCCCCCTGGCACAGCCGGGCCCCGTACAGCGGGTTGGCTCGGACTGGACAACGCCCCGTTGCCGAACGGACACTGCCAATCGGCGAGCGATTCTCTCGTAAGTTACATAGAATCAGCAGATTAGAGCCATGGCCAAGAGGCGCGATCCGGCGGTAACTGCCACGATCATGGCGTCCGTGCGCGACCGTGACAGCAAGGCCGAAGTGGCCTTGCGGAACGCGGTTCACGCTCGCGGTTATCGCTATGCCCTGCGATCGAAGAGCGTTCCCGGGAAGCCGGACATCGTCTTCCCAGGCCGCCGTGTGGCAGTCTCTCCACCTCGAGATCTTCCTGGAGCACGGCCCGCCTGCGGCCTGGATCTCCGATCCTCCGGCGGTGGCCAAGATCCTCCGTCATCTCCGCTTGCCCACCGCACCGCCACCGCTGGCTGCGGCCGGCCCCGCGTCTGGACAGGAGCCTCTCTTCGAGGCTCTGTTCCCGGATGCGACCGGATTGCTCGAGACGGCTCCCACCGGGGCCCCAGAGACCGAGGCCGCCGACAGACCCGCGTCGCTCACGTCGCGCCCGGCTTGGACCCGAGCCCCCCCTCGATCGGCCGGCCGCGGCGGCCGCCGGCTTTGTCCTCCAGCTCCACTCCGCCCCCGCTCCAGGGCTGCGGCGGGATGCTCCTGCGCAGCTGTCGCAAGAGCCGTGGGTGAGCTGCGCCCCGTAGAGAGACGATCCGCGCCATGCTCGGCCGATCGGAACCCTCTCTCGAGGCAACACTTGCGCAATCCGACTTCGCGACGCCCGAGAGTGCGCTGATTCCCCCCGAGGGGATCTGGTAGGCTCTCCACGATCGTCGAAAAAGGGGATGAAAGTTACTCTGCGAGGAATGATTGCCCCTCACGAATCGTTTCCTACTGAGGGATGCAGGTTCCCGAACTCCGTAGGAAGTGAGGACAAGATCATGAAGCGCTTTTTTGCTATCACCCCCATAGCTCTAATGAGCGTCGTTTCCCTGACAGCGTGCAGCGATACCTCCTCTGGTCCGGAAACGGCTGACGTGGAAGAGGAGCAGGATCGCGTCTACATCGTGGACAAGACCGGGAAGAAATGGGACGTGACTCACGCCCAGGAAAACTACGGTATGGCTGCATCCAAGTTTCAGTTCGGACTGGGGCCGAATGCCATCCAGCCGATTCTGAATGCGCCGATGCTCTTCCCCGGTGATCGAGGATATCCGGCTGACGACGAAGAGATTCTCGTCCTGGGAGCGAACGTGAACGGCATTTCGCGCGCCTACCCGATCAACGTCCTATTCGGCTACGAGGTTGCTGACGAGCAGTTCGGCGATGCCCATGTCGCCGTCGCCTACTGACCGCTTGTCCAATTGGCTGCCGTGTACAGCCGCGAAATCGATGGAAACGTTCTTACCCTCAGCGCCAGTGGTTGGACCTATGACTACACCTTTGTTCTCTATGACTATGAGACAGAGAGCTTGTGGTACCATCTGCCGGGAGAGAACGGACTGACCTGTATCAGCGGTACCTATGCCGATCGAAAGCTCCACGAATTCGAGTCGATGAGGACTCGCTGGAGCGCCTGGAAGGCGCAGAACTCCTGGTCGGGCTACCTCGACGTGAGTTCCCTGCCCGGGCGCCTTCCGTGACCGTGGCCTTCCTCATCTTGATGCTCCCGAAGTCGGTCATGATGAGACCCTTGGCCCAGATCACGTGGCGCATCATGGCGGCTGTCGGCATTCTGCCTCTCCTGCCCACAAACACCCTGGCTGGGGCTTGGACGCAACAGAAGAGCGGCTATTACTTCTCGATCTCCGCGAGCTATTTCTTCACAGAGGAGGAGTACAATCACAAGGGGGAGAGGGTCAGTATCTTCGATGAGCGCGTCGGTTTTGAAAATGCATCGTTCCGTGACTTCACCATCGCCGCATACTTCGAATACGGAGTGATGGATCGGCTCACACTGGTTGCCACCCTTCCATTCAAGATCTTGACCTCCGAGTGGGACACTTTTCTAGCTGGAGATATCCTCGCCGGAAGTCAGTCGATCAATACGGTTGGGTTGGCGGACCTGACACTCTCGGCTCGATACTCCATTCTCGCGAAGCCTGTGGTGCTTGCGCTTCAGGGGGGCATCAAGACCCCTCTCGGCTATGAAGAAAGACCGGAGGATGATGGGGCGCCACTCGGTACGGGAGAGGTCGATGGTGAAGCCCACCTGCTACTCGGCACCAGCTTGTACCCCGTACCTCTCTATCTGACCACGGGGATTGGTTATCGCCTGCGAGGCGGCCCGCTGCACGACGAGATCGTCTATTCTGCAGAAGTGGGATACCAACTCGACAAGGTGCTCTTCAAGATCAACCTCGACGGCATCCGAAACACGATTACCCCGCCGGATCTGGCAGGCTTACCAGTCGTGACACCCCTGCCGGGCGGAGGCGGTGCCCCGCTGACGGTGATCGTCGGCGACCAGCACGTCACCAAGATAAGCCCATCCATCATCTACTCCATCAGGGATGGTCTGGGAATCCAGGGGGAGATCCGACACGCGCTGGCCGGGACGAATACCACGAGCGGCACGGCATTCTCCCTGGGGATCGTGATCTCGAGATAGTCGTCCGACTCGAGATGCAACGCGTCGCCCACAGAGATCGAGCACCTGCGTGGGGCATCAGCTATCGCCACTCTCATGCTCGTCCGCAACTTCTGGGTCAGCGCCTGGATCGCCAGCCCTGGAAGTCTTGCGCGGCGTCTCGATGCGCTCCACGAGGAACTCGCCCTGCTCATTCTACCGCCACGACGCAGCCTGCCGCCGCCGCGCCAGGAGCCCGCCCCCCAGACCCGCGAACCCCCGGATCAGCAGGGCGCAGGCGAGACCCACGACGAGACCCACGGCAGCGTCGAAGGGGTAGTGCACGCCCACGTAGACCCGTGAGTACGCCACCGTCATGGCCATGACGAGAAGCGCCGGCGCGACCCTGGGGTAGAACCTCGAGAGGGGGAACGTCGCGGCGCCGAAGTTGGCAGCATGGGAGCTCGGCATCGAGAAGGAACCGCCACATCCCACCAGCAGGTGGACGTCGGGCAACGCGTTGCACGGCCGCACCCTCTCGAGGGCGTGCTTGAGGAGGTTGCTGCTCGTCTGGTCGCTGAGGGCGATCAGCGGGATGACCAGGAGTGCGGCGGTGCGCCCGCGTCGACCTCCGAACAGGAGGAGCGAGAACCAGCTCACCAGGATGGGGATGTGCCAGTTGACGGAGCCGGTGACGAAAGGCATCAGCGTGTCGAACAGGGCGTTCTGGTGCCCGTGGTTGATCCAGTAGAAGAGCCTCTCGTCCATGTTCACGAGCGTGTCGATCACCTGGTCCTCGCCGGTGCTGCGGCAGGCCAAAAAAAGGTACCCCGTCGAGACGAGGTACCTCTTTTTGCTAGATCCGGAGCGTCAGTTCCGCTCCATCACACGTCCTTCATTCAAGGACGGAAGTATGAAGATCGAGCTTCCGAATATGTACTAAACCGGCAGGGTTCGTCTCCCCTGCACCCAAAACGTTACTCCGTCGGCGGGCTCGGATCAAGCCCTACTCGAGCCTCGCGATGCGTTTCCCGCAGGTGGCTGAAACGACGCGAGTTGCGAGGGTGCACAGCTGGCGGCGCGCCGAGCGCCCCGCCCCGGCACGGCGGGGGGCGTGCCCGGCGGGCTCGGGGGCGCCTTGCGCGCTGCCGGGCCTGAGGTATAATCGCGTCCAACGGGACGCGATCCCCGTATAGAAATTCTCGCCGCGGCCGCGAGCCGTGCACAGAGTCGCCATGTGTTCGGGGTCGGCGGACCCCTTTCGTTTTGCCGCCCGCTGGGGGCGATCCAGTGTCGCTGACGAGGCTCCGCATCAACGAGATCTTCTACTCGATCCAGGGCGAGTCGACGCACGCGGGGCGCCCCTGTGTGATCGTGCGACTGACCGGCTGCCCGCTGCGCTGCAACTACTGCGACACCGAGTACGCTTTCGACGCGGGCCGTTGGATGACGCTGGACGCTGTTCTGGGCGCGGTTCGCGCGGCTCCCTCGCGCCTGGTCGAGATCACCGGTGGCGAGCCGCTGGCGCAGGATGCCGCGATTCCGCTCATGAGACGGCTCCTCGACGAGGGCTACGAAGTCCTGCTCGAGACGAGCGGCGCGTACAGCATCGCCGACGTGCCGCCGGGTGTGCGTCGCATCGTCGATATGAAGACTCCCGACTCGGGTGAGATGCAGCACAACGACTGGGCCAACCTCGGGCGGCTGGGGCCGGGGGACGAAGTCAAGTTCGTCATCCAGTCCCGGCGTGACTACGAGTGGGCGCGCCAGACCATCCGCGCGCACCGTCTGCACGAACGCGCCACCGTGCTTCTCTCACCGGAGTGGGAGAGCACCCTGCGGAGCGCGCTGGCGGAGTGGATGCTGGAAGACGCGCTCCCGGCGCGTTACCAGCTGCAGCTCCACAAGCTGATCTGGCCCGGAGTCGAACGCGGGGTGTGACGTGGCGTCTGCCGCGCAGGAAGTGCTTCCCGAGCTGGTCACCGAGGTTCCCGGGCCACGCTCGCGGGCTCTCGCACGGCGCTTGCAGCGCGTCGAGTGTCCCGATACCACCTACATCTCCGACGACTTCCCCGTCTTCTGGGAGCGCGCATCCGCGGCCAACGTCTGGGACGTGGACGGCAACCGCTACGTGGATCTGACCGCGGCCTTCGGTGTCTGCACTCTCGGCCACGCGCATCCGGAGGTCAGCGAGGCGATGCGCCAACAGACGGGGAGGGTCGTGCACGCCATGGGGGACGTGCACCCCGCGGCTCTCAAGGTGAGGCTGGCGGAGCGCCTCTCGGAGATCGCCCCGCAGGAGGTCGAGGTCTGCCTCTTCGGCAGCTCGGGCAGCGACGCCGTCGAAGCCGCGCTCAAGACCACGACCGTGGCCACGGGCCGCCCCGGTGTGTTGGCCTTCGAGGGTGCCTACCACGGTCTGGGTTACGGCGCCCTGTCCGTCACCTGGCGCGACGGATTCCGGCGAGGGTTTCTCGCCCAGCTCAATCCGCACGTGCAGCACGTTCCCTTCCCGGATCCGTACCGTCGAGGCCTGGGTGGCCGCGACGCAGCGGACGAGGCGGCGCGCGTCCTGGAGCGCGTCGACGCCCGGCTTGCCGGGAGCGCGGGCGATCGGCTCGGAGGCGTGATCGTCGAGCCGATTCTCGGGCGCGGCGGCGTGACCGTTCCGCATCCGAGCTTCCTGCGCGGCCTGCGGGAGATCTGCACACGACGCGACCGGCTTCTGATCCTCGACGAGATCCTCACCGGGCTCGGTCGCACCGGACGCTGGTTCGCGTGCGAGCACGCCGGGGTGACGCCGGACCTGCTGTGCCTCGGCAAGTCGCTCGCCGGAGGTCTGCCGCTGTCGGTGTGCATGGGACGTGCGGCCGTGATGCGAAGCTGGGGGCGGTCGCGGGGTGAGGCGCGGCACACCTCGACGTTCCTCGGCAATCCTCTCGCGTGCGCGGCGGCACTCGCGACGCTCGATGTGCTGCAGCGCGACGGCTGGCCGCGGCGGGTCGCCGAGCTCGGGCGGGAGTTCGCAGCCGGGCTGGCGGAACTCGGTGGCATTCCGGGGGTTGCCGACGTCCGCGGCCTGGGGTTGATGTGGGGCATCGAGCTCGAGGCCAGCCGCGGCGTCCCCGATGCGGCGCGCACGTTCACCGTGGTGCGGGATGGGCTGCGGCGCGGCTCCATCCTGGTGGGCGCCGGATCGTCCGCTGGAACGGCCAGCCGAACGGTGCGAATTAATGCGACTCAGATCATTTTTATGCACGGCGTTCCATAAGGGAATATCACGTCGGGTCGGGTTCTTGACATTGTTGACAGGCCGGAAATACCTTGATTTCCGCTCGGAAATCGGGCGGCAGTTTGAACTTCCGCGGCTCGGATCATTCCTCCCCTGTTTGGTGATCCGACGCCCGTCTGATGAGTTGACAAAATGGCGCCCGGAGGTGGGCTCGGCCGGTTCCGCACCTGAGATTCGTACGGATCATTTCGGGTGACGACCGGGTTCGCTTGGGGCATGCAAATGAAGGTTATGAAGGCTGTTACGCCGCGGACGGTGGTCCGGGCGTGCCATGTTGTTGTTTGTTTGGAACGAACCATTCCAGGGAGGTCATTTTTATGGTCAATTCCATGTTCGTCCGAATCAGCAGGGTTGGCGCGGTGTTTGCT
>JBHHXQ010000099.1:0-10168 GCA_046757105.1 Candidatus Krumholzibacteriia bacterium | reverse complement strand
GTCCGCTGATGCAGGTGCGCTCGTCGTGCGGCGGCTCGTCCCCGTGGAGGTTCACGCAACAGACTGTGCGCGGTCACCCAATGCAGCTCCAGGCTCCTGTGCGAGTTCCCGCTTCCGCCTGCTGATTTCGGTCGCACGAGCCGCCCCAGGGCTCTCGAGCAGCTTCTCGCTCCGCAGCTCTTCCCGTAGGCCCGGCAGTGGCGGACGAGATCCAGCGCTCCACTGCGAGAGCCACGACTCTCATGGTTCCCCAACCTTGCATTCGTTCCGGACTCCAGCCTTCAAGGAGGGAGCGCGGCGGTCGAAGCGACCTGGAAGATTCCGCTTCGGCAGACAGTCGTCCAACAGAATGCATGGCGCATCTCTTGCGACCCGCGATCCGCGGGACACTTGTCCCTTTGCTGCGCGAAATGCACGCGGAGGAGCCTTGGAATGCCAACCTACACGAAAGACACTTGCCCCATCCGTGGGAGCAGCAGGTTCAGAGTGATCGGAGGGGTGGATGTGGATCGGAGCAGGATCACGCCGCCAAACCAATCGAGCATCGTTGCGTGTTCCGAATGCGATCTGGTCTATGTCAACCCGACGCCTCACTGGACAGACGAAGACTTTCACGACCTCTACGGGCACGGGTACTTCGAGGAGTACTCGCCTGGGTGGAGGAGGAAGCGAGCCCGAGCGATTCCGCAAAGAAGATCTTCCCTGATCGACAAGCACGTACAGAGCTCCAGCAAGACCATGTTGGAGTTCGGAGCCGGTGTCCATCCATTCATGAGCCGCCACATGGCCGATCGCGGTTGGAAGGTTACGGCTCAGGAACCCTCCCGTGTGTTCGCGGAGGAACTCCGCCGGATCGACCCACGAATCACCGTTCTGGAGACCCCCTTCCTCGAGATTCCCAGCGACAAGAAGTACTCCCTCGTTTACGCGGACTCGGTTCTCGAGCACGTGCCAAATCCCACGGACTACTTCACCAAGGCCGCTGATCTTCTCGAGCCCGGCGGCATCCTGTACTTCGTGTCGCCGAACGAGTTCGCGTTGACCAACAAGATCCTGACCTTCAAGAACAAGTACTCGAACCGAGTTGCTCACCAGCTCTGTCCCTATCACGATTCCTTCCACCTGATCGGCTATTCGAGGAAAGCCGTGGGAAAGATCGAAGAAACAACCGGACTCAGGCTCCTCCAGTTCATCAGGAAGCACGATTTTCGTTCCTTCCGGATCCTGGAGGATGTCGAAGGCGTGCTGAAGTATCCGAAGGCTGTGACGTTCTATCTCATGGATCGACTTGGACTCGGCCTGAATCTGGAGGTCATCCTGCGAGCCGAGGGCTAGCCGGCGAGCCCGGCTAACCTCCGGGACCCGAACGGCCTTTGACCCCAGCTCGCCAGTGTGCTCGAGAAACCAGGCATGACCGACCGGGCTCGCGCCGGTCGAGGGGGCGCCGGACCGATCCCCTTCGCGGTGCGCTCAGGAGAGGGCGTCGGTGCCGTTCCTGGCTTGCGTGCGCCTCGGGCGCCGCCGGCGGCCGTTGGCCGACTTGCGATGTGCGCGCGCCTTTTTCGACGTTTCCGCACGCTTGCTCTCTGCCTCGTCGGACATGGATGTGGACTTGTCCACGGCCTTGCGCGTCGTCCTGGTGGTGCGGCGCGTGCCCCGGGATCTCTTCCTGCCGCCCGTGTCCGCGGTCTCCTCGGAACCGGGCACGGAGGTTTCCGGCGCTTGCACCACCGTGGTCTTCCCGGTGGCGCCGCGGTTCGCGCGCCGCCGTCCCCCGCGGCGTGTGCGCTTCGGGGACGGCGCCTGGAACCCGGTCACGACATACGTGCCGCTGCGTGGATCCGTGGAAAGCTGCAGGAGACCGGCAGTCTGCGCATCCTCCAGAAGCGCACTGAAGGTGCGGTAGCCGTACGCCGACTCGAAAAAGGACGGCTGCTTGCGGCGGATCGTGTCCTTGACCATGGAGGCGTAGATCGGTCCCGAGACCTCGCGCTGCAACGCGGTCAGGGTTTCGAGCAACAAGCGGAAAACGTGCCGCTTCTCGGTCGGCACGCCTTCTCCGAGCTCGTCCGCTCCCGGCGCCTCGGGAACCTCGAGATCCTCGTAGAAGATGAACTCGTCGCACGAGTTCACCAGCAGCTCCGAGGTCGAGTTTCGCATTGCCAGCCCGATGACCCGCTTGCCGTTCTCCTTGAGCTTGGAGACCAGTGGCGAGAAATCGCTGTCACCCGAAACGATGACGAATGTGTCGATGTGCTCCTTCGAGTAGCTCAGATCCATGGCGTCCACGACGAGGTGGATGTCCGCCGAGTTCTTGCCGGTCATGGCTCGCCTGGGGATCTCGATGAGCTCGAGCCCTGCCTCGTGCAGCGCGCGCTTGTTCTCGGAGAACCGGCTCCAGTCCGCGTAGCCCTTCTTGACGATGATCTTGCCCTTCTCGACGAGCCGCTGCAGGACGCGCTGGATGTCGAAGCGGTCGCGGCGATTCTGGAAGCCCAGGGCCAGGTTCTCGAAATCGACGAAGACGGCCAGCGATGAGACTTCAGCCATGTGAACCCCTCCACCCTTGTCGAACTCCTCAATGCGTCGTGCCAAACGACCTCCGGGCACGGCGCCACCGCAGTATACCGCAAACGCCGTGACAACCACGCCCCCCGAACTCGCCCTTCTTGACTGAAGCGGCCGCGCGACGCGAGAATGCCGGACAAGGGGTCGCGGCACCTGCCGCGGCGCACAGTCGCAGCAGCACCGCGCCGTGCGCCTCCGCCTCCAGGCACTGCGGCCGCCCGGGCCGCATTCGAGCGGACTGGCGTTCGTGACGACGGCATCCGCACTGGAGAGCGGCCGCGCGGCACGGTTCCAGGCACCTCATCCGGTTGGAGGGTCCGTTGAAAGGAACGATTTCACGCAGCCAGGAACAAGTCACTCTGGAACTCGATCTCAAAGAGTGGAACTACCTGAAATCCATCATCACGTTCGCGCGCAAGGCAGCCAACGGGCCGCTCTTCGCCAACGACGTGGAGTCGCCCGACATCGAGCGGCTGGCACGCAGGATCCTCGACGAGCTCGGCTTCGAACGGCTCGACTGAGGAGCAGCGCCCCCAACGGCGTCCACACGGGAGATGGGGACGGCGATCGTCGCGCGCCGTTCCCCAAGAGGGTGGAGCGCTTCCGACCGCTTCGAACGCTTCCACCGACTGCGTGATCGACCCGTCGTGGAATCGCGGCTGCCCCGTCGTCGAAACGGCCGGTGACGCGGGGACCCGGATGCGGACTGCGGGGAATGCCCCACACTCTTCCCACCCCTGTGCTCGATTCCGGTTTGCTTTCCGAACATGTCGCGTGAGCCGGCTCGACGCCCCCAAACGGCTTCTCACTCCATACCGCGTCCCGTATACTTAGGGACATCGGTCGCGGTCGAGATCTGGAGCTCGACCTCGAGAGCCCCGCCTCTCACGGCCCGAAGGAGCCTTGATGCTCTCTTGCCGCGCCGTCTTCGTGCGCGGCTGCCCCTTCCCCAGCATCACGCGCGATGGCTTCGGGCCCGAATCGGTGAACCGGACCGGGGTCGTGTCTCGTCGTCGTCACGCTCGAGCGCGACCCAGCAGGAGGATGGATCCTCATGAGGCTCATCGGAAAAGCCCAAGGTGTTCTTCGAGGGAGTGCAACCAGGATCAGGCGCGCGCTCCGCACCTCCAGGCTGCAGCGGCATTCGCTCGGCGCGTCCGCGGGACACGCGCTCGCGCTGCTCGGCCTCGCGGGGGCGCTCGTCGGCCTGGGACTGGCGCTCCGCCGGCGCCGCCGGCCTCGGGCGATGCGCACACCGAGCGAGCTCGAGGCGTTTCCGGCCTTGACGGTGCTGGGAGGCGTTCCTCACGTCGAAGCGATCCCGCAGACGGCGGAGCCCGGCGCAGCCCTGGCGGGCCACGCAGGGCGCGCGGACGGCTTCCCGCTGTTGATCCAAGGCTCGCGCACGTGGACGCTGGATCCGAGCTCGCTCGCCGCGGAAAGCTACCGCAGCCTGCGGACGAGCCTGTATCACATCGCCTCCAGGGGGCTGCCACGCACGCTCCTCGTGACCAGCCCGGGCCCGCGCGAGGGCAAGACGACGACGGCGCTCAACGTGGCGTTGTGCCTGGCCCTTTCCGGAGTGCAGACCTGTCTGGTGGACGCTGACCTGCGCCGCCCGCAGCTGCATCGCGCCTTCGGACACGATCTCGACCCGGGCCTTGCCAACCATCTGGAAGGCCTGGACCTGCCGGAGCCCTTCGAGCGGGTCACCCCGCACGCGAACCTCTCGATCGTGACCGCTGGTCGCAGCACGGAGAACCCGGCCGAGCTTCTCGGCGGCCCGCGGATCGGAACGCTCCTGGGCCTGCTGTCACAGCGGCATCGCGCCGTGATCCTGGATGCTCCGCCACTACTTCCCGTGGCCGACGCCTCGATCCTGGCCCCCTGCGTCGATCGAGTCCTGCTCGTGGCCTGCGCGCAGAGCACACGTTTCGAAGCCATCGAGCGGGCGTTGCACGTGTTGCGAGGCGTCGGGATCCAGCAGATGCACGCGGTCCTGAACGCGGTGCGTCTCGAGGACGACGACGGCAACGTTCCGGGCTACATCGAGAAGTCCGACGGCGGTTCCGGCGACGCCAGCGCCGTGTGAGGCGAGATTGCGGATGCCGCGCACGAGGCGCCCTGCACCGACGGGAGGAGCGCGGAATGACCAGCATGCCCACTTGGGTCTACGCGCTCTTGACGACGCTGACCGCGCTCATCGTCGCGACCATCCTGATCCCACTTCTGCGTGTCGTGCTGGCGCCGCTGCTCGGGGTCGAGCCGCAGCCCATCACGAACCGTTTGCCCGCTGCCGCCGGCAGCGCCAGCGTGCTCCTTGCCGTCGTCGCACTGATCCCCATGGGCGGAGACGGCCTGGTCGTCGCGGTGGGCAATTCGCGGCTGGCGCTCGGCATGCTGCTGGCGCTGGGGTTGCTTGTTCTGGGGACAACCAGAAGCTATCGCAGGCTGGAGGCGCGGCAGCGCCTGTGGCTGCAAGCAGGCTTTGCGGTCATGGCCACGCTCGTCGGCCTGCTGCCCTCCGGTGTGAGTCCAGCTCCGGTGGCGCATGCGACCGGTGTGCTGATCCTCCTGGTCAGCATGAACACACTGGGCCACCTCGATTCGCTGGACGGGCTCGCCGCCGGCTCGGCAGCTCTGGCCACGGCCTTTCTCGCCCTCATCGCCCAGGGGCTCGGGGCTCCCGAGTGGAGCGACCTGAACCTGGGACTCTGTGGTGCGCTCCTCGCACTCCTCGCTTTCAATCTCGCCGGAGGGCGCTTCCGGGCCGAGCTCGGTGCCGGCGGGGGCCTGGCTGTCGGGTTCCTGCTGGGGGTCTCGCTCCTGGCACTCTCGGAGCAGGCCGTTCCGGGAAGCCGCCCCTTCCTGGCGCTCCCGCTCGCGCTCCCCTTCATGAACCTGCTGGTCGTCGTGCTCGGACGTGGTGCCAGTGGACGTCCGTTCGACGACGACCGCCGTGACCGCATCCACGAGCTTCTGCTCGACTTCGGCCTCACATCCCGCCAGGTCCTCGCTCTCAGCTGGACCCTCTCCGCCACCACCGGCCTCGCCGCCCTGCGCCTCCTCGATCTGCTGCCCTGAGCCGGTCGTCGCTCCGGCCGGGTCGAAGCGCGCGCGCCCAGCACAACCCAGCCGGGGGGTTCAGGAGGCGTGGTTCGGGCAGGCGTGTTCGATCGTCGCGCACACGTGCTCGAGGTCGTCCTCGCCGAGCCCCGGGAAGATGGGCAGATCGAGCACCTCGCGCGCGAGTGCTTCTGTCCCGGGAAGGCCGGCGGCGGGAGGATCCAGATGCGCGTAGGCGCGTTGCCGGTGCACCGGCGGATCGAAGTAGGTGCGCGTGTCCACGCCCGCACGCGCGAGCGCCCGGCGCACGTCGTCGCGCGTGGCACCGAACTCTGCCGCGACGATGCGGACACCGAGGTCCTTGAAGGAGCAGATGTTCTCACCCACCACGCTCTGGAACCGCAACCCGGGAACGTGCATCAAGCGCCGGCGATAAGCCGAGGCGAGGCGGATCCTCTCTTCGACATTGCTCTTCAGCATCTCGAGCGAACCCAGCCCCACGACCGCGTGCAGCTCGCTCATGCGTGCGTTTAGTCCGACGAAGCGCGCGTCGTAGTCTCCGGGGTTTCCGTAGTTGCGCCCGATCCGCACCTTCTCGGCCAGGGACGATTCGCGCAGGCTCACGATCCCGCCTTCGCAGGCAGTGATGGTCTTCGTGGGAGACAGGCTGAAGACCTCCGCGTCGCCGAAGCTCCCCGCGGGCAGGTCCCCGACCCACGCTCCCATGGCATGGGCTGCATCCAGGAGCAGGCGAAGATCGTGGCGATGCGCCAGATCCCCCAGCGCTTCGACATCCGGCGGGTTGCCGCTCACGTAGACGGCAACGATTGCCCGGGTCGTGGGGGTGACCTTGCGAGCAGCATCCTCCACGCTGATGTTGAATGTTCCCGGCTCGCAGTCGACGAATACGGGTCTGCAACCAACCCACACGATGGCGTGCGCCGTGGCCGAAAACGTGAAGCTCGGAACCAGGACGTCGCCTCGGACATCCAGTGCGCGGAGGGCGAGCATGAGCCCCGACGTACAGCTGTTCACGGCGACGACGTGCCGCCCAGGAAGCATGGCCTGCACTCGAGCCTCGAGCTCCGCCACGTACATCCCGCTCGTGAGTCCCCGAGTGTCCCAGATTCGCCCGAAGTACGGCAGAATCGCGCCGAGATCGGGAAGCGAGGGCACACAGAGGGGAATGCGTAGCTGCGAGCTGGTGGCTTTCGGTGCTTCTTCGGATGGGTGCTGCACGGCGTCATCCTTCCATGGAAATCGGACACGTTCGCCGTCGAGGCAAGTCGACCCGGTGCGCATCTCGTGCCATCCCCGTGCCGGAGCCTTCTCGCGGAAGAACTCACGTGGCTGCGCTGGAAGATGAGAGTCCCGCACGGATCCGGTCCCCGCGAACCGCGCGGGCCACGCCCTGCATCACGGAATCGCTCCACTATCGACGATCTCGAACCCGCTGCACCTGGGCAGCACCTTGGCAGCACCGATGGGATGTTGCCCATTCCATGACGATCGCTGAACCTCTTCCCGTCTCAAGTCTTACGACAAACTGAAAAACGAATGGAAGCGAGGGAATGTACTTCTCACCACTCGCGCGGCTCACGTATACTAGCCATTGACGTCTGGATCCGGTCGAGATGGAAGCTCGACCCTCAGGAGACCTCCAGCCCTCCTCGAGAGCGAAGGATTCGCGGTACTCTTCCCGACCTCATTCTCGAGTCGAACCACGAGCAGGGCTTCCGGCGCTTGTCGTGGCCCGCACACGAGGTCTCCTTTTCGCGCCACAGGTGAATTCGTCTTTCGACAAAAAAGGAAACCGGAATGGACGAGCGTGCTGCAACGCCCTCCCCGCGCAGCTCCATGGAGCTGCCGCTGACCGCCGTGCTTCACGTCCTGTGGACGCGGTGGATTCTCATCCTGGTCTGCATCGCGGGGGCTCTGCTTCCCGTGTTCTTACTCAATCGGTGGGTGGCTCGGGTCTACGAAGCCGAGACGACTGTCGTCATCCGCAACGGCAGCGAGCAACTGGACGCCACCGATCTCCTGCGTACGTCGTTGGACCGCTCCTTCATCCTGGATCTGGTGGAGGAAATCCGCAGTCGTTCGGTGGCCGAGCAGGTGCTCGAGGCGCTGCCCGAAGAGGCGCGCACCGAGCTCCTTGCCACGTATCGTGGGGGCCCGGAAGACCGGGATGCCTGGGTGGTCCGGAAGATCCGCAAGCAGCTCCGTCCCGAGCTCGTGCGAGAGACCGACGTGATCCGGATCCGCGCACACGCGACAAACCCGGAACTCGCCGCGACGCTCGCGAACGCAGCTGCTCGAGTCATCGGCCGGCGCAACCTCGAAACCAAGAGGTCCGAGCTCACCGGCCTTCGCGAGTTCATCGAGACGCAAATCCATCTGACCGACACGCGCCTCCAGCAATCGGAAGAGGAGCTCAACACCTTCAAGCAGCTGAACCAGGTGGTGACGCTCGAGAAGGAGGCCGAGGCGATCCTGGAGCGAATCACCAACGTGGAATCGGAGCTGCACCTGGCGGCCACCGAGCTGACCGGGATGAACCGGGAGTTGCAGGCCCTGCGTCGCGAACTGCAACGCCAGAGGAAGGATCTGCCGACCTCGGTCACCGAGTTCACCAGCCCCTACATCGCCGAACTCAAGCTGAACCTGGTGCAGCTGCAGATGCGCCACACCCGATTGAGGATGCAGGAGTACGCCGAAGACCATCCCGAGCTGGCGAAGCTTCGAGGGGAGATCGAGAGCACACGCTCGAAGATCGAGGCCGAGCTGAAGAAGATCGCCGCGAGCAGCGATCTGCTCGACCCGATGACCTCCATCCAGAAGATCGTTGAGCGGCAGATCGAGCTCGAGATCTCGACCGCAGCCCTCGACGCACGCGTACGCTCGCTGGAAGCCGTACGCAACGCCTACCAGATGTCCTTGTCCGGATTCCCGGAGAAGGAGCTCCAGCTCATGCGGCTGACCCGCACGAACAAGCTCGAAGAGAAGATCTACATGATGCTTCTCGAGAAACGCGAAGAGGCGCGCATCGCCGAAGCAGCCAAGATGGGGAACGTTCGTGTGCTGGATCTCGCCGTGCCTCCGAGTGATCCCATCCGGCCGCGCACCAAACTGAATCTCGCCCTCGCTGGAATCGTGGGGTTCCTCGTGGGAGCCAGCTTGGCGTTGCGCCGCCACGTCGCGGAGCGCGTCATCCGGACCACCCGCGAGCTGCTGCAGTTTCCGCAGCTGACCGTTCTGGGTGGCGTCCCCCGTTTGGCTGGCCGCCGCCGGCGTGCCGAGCCGGAACAGGGCGATCCTTCCGAGTTTCCCTTGTTCGTGAAGGGCAAGCGTTCGTACACGTTCCCGTCCTCGACCTCTGCCGGCGAGGCCTACCGGTGCCTCCGCACGAGCCTGCACCACGTCGCCTCGCGCGGACTGCCCCGCTCCATCCTGGTGACCAGCCCGGGACCCCAGGAGGGGAAGTCGACAACCGCACTCAACACCGCGCTTTCCCTGGCTTTGTCGGGTGTGTCGACCTGTCTCGTCGATGCCGACCTGCGGCGCCCGATGCTCCACTACGCCTTCGGGAGTGATCTCGAGCCCGGGCTCGCGAATCAGGTGGAGAGCGAACTCCCCCTGGAACCGGTCGTCCGACAGACTCCCTATGCCAACCTGTCGCTCCTTCCGGCCGGTCGCAGCACCATGAACCCGGCCGAGCTCCTGGAAGCGCCGCGCCTGGGCGCTCTGCTGGGCCTCCTGTCCCAGCGGTACCGGGTGGTGATTCTCGACGCGCCACCGGTCATTCCCGTGACGGATCCAGCGATCCTGGCCCCCTGTGTCGATCGCGTGCTGATGGTGATCTACGCCGGGAGAACGCGGGTGGAGGGAATCGAGCACGCGGTCGAGATCCTGCGGACTGTCGGCATCGAGGAGATGCACGCGGTGCTCAACGGCATTGGACATCCCGACTACTACGGGAAGTACTCGCGTTACTACAAGCACTACGTCGCCTATTACCACAAGGCGAGCGCATAAGGAGTTCCCCCATGCGAGCCACCGTCGCCCTTCTTCTGCTGTTGCTCTCTGCGACGACTGTTTTCGGAGACGATCTGACCGAGCTCCGTCCGAGCTATCTCGCGGGTAAAGAGGATCGTCTCGAGATCCTGGTGAACGTCTGGGGTGAGGTGACGCGCCCCGGCAGCTATCGGGTTCCCGACGACACCGACCTCATCGGCCTCCTCTCCATCGCGGGCGGGCCGACCGAGGACGCCAACCTGAATGCAGTGAAGGTGGTACGCGTGCGCGACTCCGCGCGTGACTTGATGCGCGTGCGTCTCGAGGACATTCTGGAACATCCCGATCGGCTCGAGCTGCCCACGCTGATGCCGGGCGACACGGTCCGAGTCGGCCGCAGGGCGCGTCGCACGTGGAAGGGCGCCCTGCGCACGTTCTCCGAGATTGCAGTCATCGCCAGCACGTACGTGTTCATTGCGGACCGCTTGGACTGAAACCATGAGCCCTAGTCCCCCGGCGT
>JBHHXQ010000098.1:0-10202 GCA_046757105.1 Candidatus Krumholzibacteriia bacterium | reverse complement strand
AGCGAGCCCCCTGGACGGCCCTGGTCTCGAGTGCCGCCGCGCCGAGAGCCTCCGGCCGCGCGTGCCAGCCCTTGCGCCGGCAGCTGTACAGGAGCACCGGATCGTTCGAATCGACGGCCACGATCAACGCGTTGTCCGGAGTCTGCTGCCGCACGGCTGCCGCGAGCTGAAACAGGGCGCTGCCGCGGTCCTCCTTGCGCATGAAGTTGGCGACCCGCAAGAAGCTGAGGACCGGAAGCGCCAACAGGCCGATCAGGAGCAGCGCGCGCAGTGGTCGGCGGGCCTTGACGCGGGAGCTGGCGGGCAGTGTGGTCTTGCAGGCCAGGGCCGCGAACACGACCGCCGGCGGGATGAACGGCAGCTGGTAGTACTCGTGTACCTGGTTGCCGCGGGCCACGACCAGGATGTAGACGACCACGGCGAGAAGCCACCATCCGAACGGTCTCATCTCGCGTTTCCCCCTCGCGAGGACGACACCCAGAACGAAAGGGATGAAGCCCCCGTACGTGAGGTGTCGCTCGGCAATGCTCTTGAAGAAGACGTCGTTGTAGAACTTGAGCGTCCAAAGCGGCCGCGCGTCGCCCCACTTGCCCGTCCCGAAGTCCCAGATCCCGAACGTGAGCCCGCTCGTCTCGTAGATGCGGTGGGCGTGCGCGTACCAGCCCCAGACCGGCAGGAGGACGAGCGCCGCCAGGAGCCACAACCTCCACTCCAGGAGACAACGCTTGCCGCGCCCTTCCCAGGCCAGAGCGAGGAGCAGGATGCCGAGATAGAGGGAGGTGCTCTTGAGCAGCACAGCCAAGCTGACGAAAACCGCGCCGAGCACTCCGAACGCGAAGCGCCCCCGCTGGCGCCACTCCCAGAACAGATGCACGCCGAGTACCGTGCACAGGAGCATCGCGGACTCCGGCATGAAAGCCCTGCTGTAGTAGATGTTGAGAGGAAGGATGGCGTAGAGAAGCGCGGCCCAAAGAGCGATCCGCGCGCCGACACGCACTTCAACCAGTCGATAGAGTGCGAAGATCGTCGCGAGACCGAAGAGGAGCGAGAGCAGCCGTCCCCAGAGGTCGGCCGGCTGGAAGACGCGATACGCCAGGGCGACCAGAAACGGGTAGAGAGGGAGCTCCATCTCGACGACTCCGGGGGAGTTCCCGCCCCAGTCGATCTGCGGGTGGAGGAAATCGAAGCCGTTCTCGTAGTAGTTCCTGGCGACGGCCGCGGTGTCGGCCTGGCGCCAGGCGTGCCAGCCCGAGACCGGGAAATCGACGTGGTACAGCCTGCAGCCGAACGCCAGGAGGAGGATGAGCCAGATGCCGCGCTCTTTCATGTCACGGCAATCGTAGCCGGGCTGCGCGCGGATCAGAACAGGAAAGTCCGGTTGAACCCGAGGTGCAGCCGGCGCGGGTCGCCGGGCATCGGTTTGACGCCAACCGCGTGCTTCCGCTAGCTTCGAGGCGGTTTTCGCGAGGAGCTCCCGCGTCGCGCACCCTGATCACCAACGCCCGGCTTCTGACGCTGCATCCGGGGGCCGAGTTCGTCGAGCCCGCAAGCCTCGTGTTGCAGGACGGCATCGTCGGCGCCGTGCTCGAGGAGCCGGAGCCTCGCGATGCGCACGCCGAGGTCCTGGACGCTGCGGGGGCCCTCGTCCTGCCCGGCTTCGTCAACGCGCACACGCATTGCTACGGCGCGCTGGTGCGCGGCCTGAACGAGCCGATCGTGGCAGGTGACTTTGCCGAGCTTCTGCGCAGCTTGTGGTGGCGGCTCGACGCGGAGCTGGAGCTGGAGGACGTCGATCTGTCGGCGACGCTCGCGGCGCTCGACGGGCTGCGGCTCGGCGTCACCAGCGTGTTCGACCATCACGCGAGCTACTCGGCCATCGAGGGCTCGCTCGATGCGGTGGCACGCGGGCTCGAAGCGGCCGGCCAGCGCGGCGTTCTGTGCTTCGAGGTCTCGGACCGCGCCGGGCCGGGTGCGGCGCGCGCCGCGTTGGGTGAGAACGCGCGCTACGCGCGGCAGGCCCGCCGCCTGCCCTTCCATCTGGGTGCCATGCTCGGCCTGCATGCGTCCTTCACGCTGTCCGATGCGACGCTCGAGGAGGCGGCCGGGATCGCAACCGGCAGCGGACTGCGGATGCACATCCACGCCGCCGAGGATCGTGTGGATCGGGTTCCCGAGGCGTCCGAAGGGACGGGTGTCGTCGAGCGTCTCGATCGCTTCGGTCTCCTGCAGCCCGGGTCGCTCGTCGCGCACGGCGTGCATCTGGGCGAGCGCGAGCTGCGGCGACTCGGCGAGCGCGGCGTCGTGGTGGTGCACAACCCGCGCTCCAACATGAACAACGGCGTCGGCACGTGTGACGTCGGTGCCCTGGTGCGAGCCGGGATTCAGGTGGCGCTGGGTACCGATGCATACGGCGCCGGCATGCTGGCCGAGGCGCGGACGGCCACGCTCGTGCAACGACAGCATCCGCGCCTCGGCGACGGTGGGGTCGTCTCGGAGTGTCTGCTGCAGGCCAACCCACAGCTGGTTTCGATGCTGCTCCCCGGCGCCGGGCGTCTCCGACCCGGGAGCCCCGCGGACGTCGTGGTCACCCGCTACCTGCCGCCGACACCGCTGGACGCCGGAAACGCCTGGGGGCATCTGCTCTTCGGCGACGTCGAGTCGCGGGTGCGCAGTGTCTTCGTCGCCGGCCATAGGGTGATCGATGAGGGCTGCAGCACGCGATTGGACGAACGCGAGATCTCCGGCCGGTGTCGCGAGCGTGCGGCGAGGCTGTGGACACGTTTTCGTGACGCGAGGCCGAGCTGGCAGCGCGTCGACCTGCGGGGAGAGGGATGACCGAAGGCCTCGCACCCAAGTCCGAACGCATCGTCGGCTACCGCTGTGTGGCCTGCGACGCCCGGTCCGGCTACGTGGGGCAGCCGTACCGCTGTCGCGAGTGCGGGGGCGTGCTCGACGTACTCTGGGACGACGAGCGCATCGCACGCAGCTTCACGCGCCAGCTCCTGGCCGAGCGTCGCGAGCGCAGCATCTGGCGCTACCGCGAGCTCCTGCCGGTGGAGCGGGTCGAGAACCTCACGCCGCTGCGCATCGGCTGCACGCCGCTGTACGAGGTTCCGGCGCTGCGCGGTGCCCTCGGCTTCCCGAGACTCTGCGTCAAGGACGATGGTCTCAACCCCACCGGCAGCTACAAGGACCGCGCCAGCGCCGTCGGCGTGGCCGCGGCTCTCGATGCGGGTCTTACGGTGGGCGCCTGCGCGTCCACCGGGAACGCGGCTTCGTCGTTCGCGGGCCTGGGAGCCTCGATGGGACTCGAAACGGTGATCTTCGTGCCGCGCTCCGCGCCGGCGCCGAAGGTGACGCAGCTTCTCATGTACGGCGCCCGCGTGTTCAGCGTCGAGGGAGACTACGACGAGACCTACGATCTCTCCGAGCAGGCGATCGAGACGTACGGCTGGTACAACCGCAACGCCGCAGTGAATCCTTTCCTCGTCGAGGGCAAGAAGACGGCCGCCTTCGAGATCGCCGAAGACTTGCTGTTCGAACCGCCGGAGGTGTGCGTCGTGGCCGTGGGCGACGGCTGCGTGGTGAGCAGCTTGTACAAGGGGTTCACACAGCTCCGCGCCCTGGGCCTGGCGACGCGGATTCCGCGCCTCATCGGTGTCCAGGCCGCCGGCGCCGACCCGCTGGTGCGCGCGTTCGAGACCGGCGGCGCACCGCGGCCGCAGCGCGCCACCTCGTATGCCGACAGCATCAACGTCGGCAGGCCGCGCAACGGTCTCAAGGCGCTGCAGTCCGTGCGTGGCTCCTGCGGCGCCTTCGTGCGTGTGGAGGACGACGCGATCCGCGCGGCGCAGCGCACCCTGTCGCGCCGGGTGGGCTTGTTCGGGGAGCCGGCGGGCGTGGCGAGCCTGGCCGGTCTGATCGAGGCGCGCGAGCGCGGTCTCGTCGATGCGGCGGAGCGCATCGTGGTCCTCGTCACCGGCAACGGTCTGAAGGATGTCGACGGTGCCCGCAGCGCCGTCGATGACGTCACCCGCGTGCGACCCGAAATGGCCGCCCTGCGACGATACCTGGAGGGCGATTGAAGATGCGGGCGCGACCCGCCCCGATCGCCGCCGAGTGGTGCCGGCGGACCACTCGGCCGGGCAGGGCGCGGCAGGCTCGGAGTCTGCGGGCGATCGCCGTGCCGGCGCGGTTTGGAGCCGGCGAGTGGGCGGCGCGGTACCGCGCTTCGTGGAAACTGGATTGAACGAGGGAGACACGAGATGCTGGCGAAGGCAACGACTCGTCTGGGAACGGAGACGGCGTTCGAGGTGCTGGCCAAGGCCAAGGCGCTGGAAGCCGAGGGCCGGGACATCGTCCACCTCGAGATCGGCGAGCCCGATTTCGACACGCCGCGGTTCATCGTGGAAGCGGGCATCCAGGCGCTGCGCGACGGCTACACGCACTACGGGCCGTCGAGCGGGCTGCCGCAGGCGCGCGCCGCCTTCGCGGAGTACGCCGGCTCGATGCGCGGCATCGAGATCGACCCGGACACCGTGGTCGTCACGCCGGGCGCCAAGCCGGTGATGTTCTTCGGCATGCTCTCGCTCGTGGACCCCGGTGACGAGGTGATCTACCCGAACCCGGGCTTCCCGATCTACGAGTCGGTCATCGAGTACATGGGTGCCAAGGCGGTGCCGCTGCGGCTGAGCGAGGAGAACCGCTTCAGTTTCGACGTCGAGGAACTGCGGTCGCTGATCACACCACGCACGAAGATGCTGATCCTCAATTCCCCGGCCAATCCCACCGGCGGCGTCATCCCGAAGCAGGACATCGAGGCGGTGGCCGAGCTGGCACGAAGCCACGACTTCTGGGTGCTCTCGGACGAGGTCTACGCGCGCATCCTCTACGCGGGCGAGCACTTCTCGCTGCTGTCCATTCCCGGGATGCGCGAGCGCACGATCCTTCTCGACGGCCATTCGAAGACGTATGCGATGACCGGCTGGAGGCTCGGCTTCGCGGTGGCGCCGAAACCGGTGGCCGACATGATGACGAAGTTCATGACCAACTGCAACAGCTGTACGGCGGGCTTCACGCAGATCGCCGGCATCGCCGCGGTGCGTGGACCCCAGGACGACGTCGCGGCGATGGTGCAGGAGTTCCGGGCGCGCCGGGATCTCGTCGTGGATGGACTGAACGCGATCCCACGCGTGTCGTGCTGCAAGCCGAGTGGTGCCTTCTACGTCTTCCCGAACATCACGCAGACCGGCACGAGGTCGACGGAGCTTGCAGGCCGCATCCTGCGCGAGGCCGGCGTGGCGACGCTTGCCGGCACCGCGTTCGGTGCCTACGGAGAGGGCTACCTGCGGTTGTCCTACGCCAGCTCGCAGGAGAACATCCGCAAGGCCCTGTCGCGCATCGGCGAGCTGATCGAGAAGCTGCCGTAGGCGCATGGGACGCGCGAGACGCCGCAGGACACGCTCGCTCGCCCGGGCGCTCGGCATCGGCCGGACCGGCGTGCACGCGTTCGTGGGTGCCGGGGGCAAGAGCGCCGCCATCCGCCGGCTGCTCGCAGAACGCCCCGAGAGCGTCGCCAGCACCACCACGCATCTCGCGCACTCCGGCTTCGGGTACGGCCTGCTCGGCGTCGGGTCGGACGCCGCGTCACTCGAACGCATGCAGCCCGCCCTGCTGCGCGCGCGGCCGCTCACCCTGGCCGTGCGTGGCAGCGACCGCACGCGCCTCGAGGGCCCGGAGCTCGAATGGCATCTGCGGCTGGCCCGGGCGCATCCGAGCCGCTTGTTCCTCGTCGAAGCGGACGGCGCTGCACGCCGTCTCGTAAAACGACCGGCGGCGCACGAACCCGTCTGGCCTCCCGGTCCGCTCGAGCGCGCCGTGATCGTGGCCGGCTTGTCCGCTCTCGGTCTGCCGGTAGCGGACGCACTGCATCGCCCCGAGAGCTTCCGCCGCGCCGGGCTGGGGGCGGACACGGTCGGTCTGGAGCACCTGGCGTGCATGCTGCGCGACTACGCGGAGAGCGCACCGCCGCGGGCGCCGCTGACGGTTCTCCTCACGGGTGTCCGCGCCGATCACACTTCGGCGGTGGCAGATCTCGCGCGTCACCTCGAGCGCGTCGTGCGCGGGCGCGATCCGCGCCAGCAGGATCCCGGCGTGGCGCTTCGAGTGGTGGCGACCGCCGACGTCGAGGCGGGCGCCTACGACGTCTGGGACCTCGGAGGCGGTGTGCGGTCTGGCGTGCGCTTGCCGGGTGTCAGCGGCGTGCTCCTGGCCGCCGGGCTGAGCGCTCGCTTGCGGCGCCCGCGCTGCGCATCCAAGCTGCTCCTGGTCTGGGGACGCCGCACGCTGGTCGAGCACGCGGTGCAGCGATGGTGCAGGGCGGGCTTCCCGGAGCTCGTCGTGGTGAGCGGACACGAAGCGGCACGTCTCGAGCCGCTCGTGCTCCGAGCTGCCGAGGGGTTCGGCACGCACGTGCGCATCGTCCGCAACCGGCGCTACGCGCGCGGGCTCGGCACCTCGGTGCGTGCGGCGGCGCGTGCGGTGCCGGCGGGCCGGGCGCTGCTGTTCGGACACGCCGACATGCCGGCGATCGAGCCGGCGACGCTGCGCCACATCGCCACGGTCGGCTCGACGCTGCGCAGCCGCATCGTCGTTCCGACCGTGCTGGGTGCGCCGCGCAACCCGGTGTTCTTCCCCGCGGACCTGCGCGGGGAGCTGGTGCGCGTCCCGGATGCGTCCGGTGGACGGCGGGTCACCCGGACGCATCGCGATCGCGTGTTCGAGCTCGACCTGGGGGCGCGGACCGACCTCGTGGACGTGGATCGGTGGGTGGATCTGCAACGCCTCCTGTCGCCATCCGGTCGTGTGTTGCGCGCGCCGCGAACAGCCTCCTAAGATCTGGATCGGGCGGGTCGTCCCAGAGCCTGGAAACGGTAACGCGCCGCGTCGCCGCGCCTCGCACGTCCACCGGGCTCGGCGGGGCGCGGCCGCGATGGACCGTCGGGTTGGCGTGGGATTCGTCGGAGGTTGGCATGCCGGAAGCCGCCGAGCTGCCGGTGCTCTTCGTGGGCTGTGGCGATCTGGGAACCGGGGCGGCGCACGCGCTGTTCGGCGCCGGCTTTCCGGTCGCCGTGGTGGAGCGTCCGTTGCCGCTCGCGGTTCGCAGGCGCGCGGCGTTCGCGGAAGCCGCCCGCAGCGGCGTGGTGGAGGTCGAGGGCGTGCGGTGCCGGCGCGTTGCGCTCGCGCAGCTGGCGCCGGCGGCGTGGCCGGGCGACGCCATCCCGCTGGTCACTGAGCCCCACGAGGCCGTGATCCGGGCGCTCGTGCCGGCGGTCGTGGTCGACGCGCGGCTTGCGAAGCGGAAGCTGCAGACGGCCGTTCCGGACTCGATGTTCTTCGTGGTCCTCGGACCCGGCTGCGCGGCGGGCCGCGATTGTGACGCGGTGATCGAGACGCTGCGCGGACCGGACCTGGGTCGGGTGATCTGGGAGGGAGGCGCGACGGCGGACACCGGGGTCCCGGGGAAGCTGGGTGGCGTCAGTGTGGAGCGCGTCCTGCGTGCGCCGCACACCGGGAGCCTGCGCGTGCGTGCCGGCATCGGCGCGCGCGTGCGCGCCGGTGACGTCGTCGCCACGGTGGGGGGGGAGCCGGTGTGCGCCGCGGTCGACGGCGTGCTGCGCGGGATGCTCGCGGACGGGGATCGGGTCGCCGCCGGGCAGAAGCTGGGCGACGTGGACCCGCGCCCGCAGCCGCCGCCCGTCGATGCCATTTCGGACAAATCTCGGGCGGTGGGCCGCGGCGTTCTGGAGGCGGTCCGCACACGCTTCGGGCTGTGAGTGAAGAGCTCGCGGCGGGTCATTCGAAACAGCGTCACTTGCGTCGTTGCCGGACGGCGCGCGGGTCTTCGGTCGAGGTCTGCACGGCCAGTCCCCGAACGGAAGCTCGATCACCGGAAGGGGTCTGCATGGATGAGCGACTGCGGGGCCGCGATTTCATCACCACGTCGGCGTGGAGCGTCGAGGAGCTGGAGCACATGCTCCAGACGGCCTCGGAGTTCAAGGCCAAGTTCCGGCGCGGGGAGCTGACGCCGCTTCTCCAGAACCTCACGCTGTTCATGCTGTTCTTCGAGCAGTCGACGCGCACGCGCAACTCCTTCGAGGCCGGTATGACGCAGCTCGGCGGCCACGCGCACGACCTGACTCCCGACAAGATGCAGATCTCGCACGGCGAGACGCCCTTCGACACCGGCAACGTCCTGTCGCGCTACGGGCATGCGATTGGCATCCGGAACTGCTTCTGGAAGATCGGCAACCGCTACATGCGGGAGGTCGCCGAAGCGGCCTCGGTGCCGGTATTCAACATGCAGTGCGACTACTACCACCCGTGTCAGGTTGCCGCGGACCTCATGACCATCCGTGAGCGGTTCGGCGCCGGCGGCCTGCGCGGGCGGAAGTGCGTGGTCTCGTGGGCGTACGCACCGAGCTATCAGAAACCGATGTCGGTGCCGCAGTCGCTGATCCTGCTCCTGCCGCGCTTCGGCATGGACGTGGTGCTGGCGCACCCCCCCGAGTTCGGGTTGCTCCCGGAGCTCGTGGAGCAGGCGCGGAGCTTCGCACGTGAGGCGCAGGTCGAGTTCGAGATCACGCACGACATGGATGCCGCTTTCGAGGGCGCGCACGTCGTGTACCCGAAGAGCTGGGGCTGCATGATGCACACCGAGGATCTGGAGGAATCGGCGGCGGTGGCTTCGCGTTACACGGATTGGATCTGCGACGAGCGTCGCATGAAGCTGGCATCGCCCGAGGGTGTCTACATGCACTGCCTGCCGGCGGATCGCGGTAACGAGGTGACCGACGGCGTGATCGACGGGCCGCAGTCGGTGGTCTTCGACGAGGCCGAGAACCGCCTGCACGTGCAGAAGGCCATCATGGTGCTCACGATGAAGGGTGACAAGACCGGGGAGACTTGACGATGGGGCGTGGAGAGCTGTGTGTGGTCGGGTTGGGCGGGAACTCCATCATTCCCAGCAACCGGGCGGGAACCATCGAGGAGCAACGCACGCTGACGCGCGCGACCATGGCGCAGGTGGCGGCGCAGGTGGGGCGTGGCGGCCGCGTCGTGCTCACGCACGGCAACGGCCCGATCATCGGCAACATTGCATTGCGCAACGAGGCGCTGGCGCGGCAGATCCCGGCCATGCCGCTCGACGTGTGCGGCGCCGACTCGCAGGGCGGCATCGGCTACATGATCCAGCAGGCTCTCGAGAACGAGCTGGCGAAACGCGGCGTGCGCAGCGACGTGATCAGTCTGGTGACCCAGGTCGAGGTGGACCCGAACGACCCGGCATTCCAGAACCCCGCCAAGCCGATCGGGCCGTTCTACGAGCCGGAAGAGGCCGCGCGCCTGTCACGGGAGAAGGGCTGGGTGTTGAAGGACGACGCCGGGCGCGGCATGCGCCGTCTGGTTCCGAGCCCACGCCCGCTGCGCATCGTGGAAATCGGCGTCATCCGCGCCCTGGTCGAGGAGGGCGTCGTCGTCAACTGCGTCGGAGGCGGCGGCATCCCCGTCGTCTGTCGCAGCGGCGAGTGGGTGGGCGTCGAGGCCGTCATCGACAAGGACCATACGGCGGCCGTTCTCGCCACGCAGCTGCTTGCCACCCGCATGATCCTGCTCACCGGTGTCGAAACCGTCATGCGTGGTTTCGGAACCCCGGCGCAGCTGCCGCTGCACCGCATCACCCTCGAGGAAGCGGAGTCGCTCCTGGCCGGCGGCGAGTTTCCGTCCGGCAGCATGGGGCCGAAGATTCAGGCCGCGCTCAACTTCCTGCACGCCGGCGGGCAAGAGGTCATCATCACCGACCCCGAACACCTGTCGGCGGCTCTCGGCGGCAGCACTGGAACACACATCGCCACCCGCCGGGGACGCTAGGGCGTCGATGGCGCGTCCCTCGTCCGGAAACGTGCCGGCGCGGCCGGTTCCCGGCGCACGCCGACCGAGCAGCCTCGGTGGTGATCTTGCGGATCCGTGGACGTGTCGCCCCTCGTGTGGCGCTCGGCAGCGTGCGTCCCCACCCCATGGGCTTGTCACGCCCGACCTCTCTTCGCTAAGGTGCGGTCCTCGAGGAGGACCGCATGCGACACTCGTGGTTCCTGATCCCCTTTCTCTGCGGCTTGCTGTCGTGGGGTGGGGGAGGAGTCGAGGCT
>JBHHXQ010000097.1:0-10219 GCA_046757105.1 Candidatus Krumholzibacteriia bacterium | reverse complement strand
TGGGCGTAGCGGGTCTTGAGGCCGTCCCCGTGGTCGATCTCGATCATGAGGCCGTAGGCCCCCCAGCGGCCGGCCTTGGTCACCCGGCCGTCCGCCGTCGCACGCACCGGGGAGCCGCGACGCGAAGCAATGTCGATCCCGCGGTGCATGGCCGTCTGGCCGGTGAATGGATCCATGCGGCGCCCGAAGCGGCTCGAGATGTAGCCGTTCTGCACCGGCCGAACCGAGGGCGTGTGATCCCAGAGCTGCTGCTTCTCCTGCAGGACGGCCAGGATCTCCTCATAGCTCTCACGCTGGATGCGCGCCTGGCGGAGCATCTGGCTGAGGTGGGAACCGGTGGCCTCGAGGTCGTCGTGGAGATCCGAAGGCAGGGCGCCGCTGTCGTCGGTGGCGAGGCTCGGCCCGCCGACCCCGGCCTCCAGCACGTCCGCGTGCAGGGGCTCGAGGCTCGACATCAGACGGAGCCGCTGCTGAATCTCCTGGCTCGTCGCCATCTCGCCGCGCAGCTCGTCCATGTGCGTCTCGAGGGCGGCGAGTCGATCGCGGAGGGCGACGTTCGCGGCGCGCATCCGCAGCATCTCCCGCCCTTCGGCGGCCGCCCGGATGTAGCGGGCCCCGAAGTAGCCCAGGAGCCCCAGGCCCACCAGGACAGCGCCGGCCAGCGCATGGAAGACCAGCCTCGGAACCCGGAACTGACGCACCGCGGCATCATCCGGCACGTAGAGGAACGTGAGCTTCTTGCCGCCCGGAAACCGCCAGCGCACCGATCGGCCCATCCAGATCCGCCCCCTCGAGTTCGGAGTGACATGGCCCGGCGGACCATGCACTCAAAACGGGCGATATCGCCCGCAATCGCCGCGTTGATCGTCGGGACTGTGCAGACCAAACCCGGGAGGCGTCAAGGCATTTTCCGCGCCAGCGCCCTGGGCCCGTCGCGCCACCGCCGGATGTGCCCGACTGGAACAAGCTAAGGATAGCCCGATCAAGTGGTTGCGGCCCAGCCCAGGACCAGCCACTCCGCCCGGCGGCGGTGCGGGAATCCGCGCACCCGCTGGCGGCGTGCTGCGGTCCGCGACTCCGCACCCCGCTTCCTGCAGCCACACGGACCCCCCGGGGCCGGCTGCCGAGCGCGTCGCCGCGCACCTTGCGGCGGCCGGCGTACGCCTGGCAGGCGGCGCGCTGCCCGCA
This sequence comes from Candidatus Krumholzibacteriia bacterium, assembly GCA_046757105.1. Lineage (GTDB taxonomy): Bacteria > Krumholzibacteriota > Krumholzibacteriia > JBHHXQ01. The sequence goes on along the minus strand of JBHHXQ010000097.1, from coordinate 9,031 downwards.
GCTCCGCAGCGCCTGCCGTCCCTTTGGCCGCGGTCTCAGATCTCCACGTACGCCGCCAGGCAGCCGCTGTTCTCCGCAGTCCGCAGCTTCTGCAGCGCCTTTTCCTTGATCTGCCGGATGCGTTCGCGGGTCAACCCCATCTGCGCACCGATCTGTTCGAGGGTCAGAGGCTGCGTGCAGTCGATGCCGAAGTACAGCCGCAGGATGCTTTCCTCCCGAGGCTCGAGCAGCGTCAGCGCCCTGCGCAGGTCGGTCTCCAGCGTACGTTCGAAGGTGGCCTCGTCGGGACGCGCGGTGGACTCGTCCGCCAGGCAGTTCAGCAACGAGTTGTCGTCCTCACCGTCGAACGTCTCGTCCAGCGACAGATAGGTGTTCGAGATGCGCATGGTGTCGTGCACCTCGACGCGGCTCATCTTCAAGCGCCGCGCGATCTCCTCCTCGTCGGGCTGGCGCCCCAGCTCCTGGTGCAGCTGGCGGGCGGCCTTGCCGATCCGGTACAACGCCCCGGCCCGGTTGAGCGGCAACCGCACGATGCGCGACTGCTCCGCCAGGGCCTGCAGCATCGCCTGGCGAATCCACCACACCGCGTACGAGATGAACTTGAAGCCGCGGCGGTAGTCGAAACGTCGCGCTGCTTTGATCAGACCGACGTTCCCCTCGTTGATCAGATCCTCCAGCGACAAGCCTTGATTCGCGTACTGCTTGGCGACGGACACCACGAAGCGCAGGTTCGCACGCACCAGATGGTCGAGCGCATCCGCATCGCCCGTGGCGGCACGCTTCGCCAGTCCGACCTCTTCGTCGCGTGTCAGCAGTGCCGTCGCGTTGATCTCTCGCAGGTAGATGTCCAGGCTGCGCTCGCCCCCACGACCGCTGTCTGTGGACATGTCCCTCTCCTCACTGCGGGGATGGGTGACGTCCCGGGAGACCTGCGTGGGGATGAGCCTCACGGAACCCGACCGACTTCGGTGTCGCGTGGTGTGGGGATCTTTTGCGGGCCGATGGGGGTGGGCCCGACAAGGAGACGGCTGCTAGGGACGCGGCGTGAGGGCCACGTACCGCACGGTCCCGCCCTCCTTGATTTTCAGGGTGATCGGCTTGCGCCGATCCTGCAGGTCCTCGCGGATCCGATTATAGTCCGAAAGGCCGCCGATTTCTCGATTGATGATCTCGAGGATCACGCTGCCCGGCTCGAGCCCCTTCTCGGCTGCCGGGCCGTCCTGCTCGACCTCGGTGATGACCACGCCGTGGTCCTCGTCCAGCAGCCCGAAACGCTCGCGCACCGGCTTCGAGCCCACATCCTGGACCCGGATCCCGAGCCAGTTCTCGGGCGCCGGGCGCTGCCCCCGCGCCAGGGTCTCCTCGTCGAGCTCCGAGAGCGTGACCTCCAGATCGAGGTACTTGCCGTCCCGGTAGACCTTCAGCTCGACCGACTTGCCGACGTCGGTCCCGGCCACCAGGATCCGGAACTGCGTGGCCTGGGTCACCGGTCGTCCCTCGTACTCGAGGATGACGTCGTTGGGCCGCAGGCCCGCCTTCTCGGCCGGGCTGCCCTCGATGACGTCCGTGATCAGGATGCCGCTGAGCACGTCCCAGTCCTTGCCCTCGGCGAGCTCGCGCGTGAGCTCCACCGGTCGGACGCCGAGGAAGGCGCGGCGCACGCGCCCATGTGCGATCAGCTGGTGCGCCACGTAGGCGGCCAGGTTGATCGGAATCGCAAAGCCGATGCCCTGGCCCTGCGTGTTCAGCGCGCTGTTGATGCCGATGACCTCGGCGCGGATGTTCACCAGCGGGCCGCCGCTGTTTCCGAAGTTGATGGAGGCGTCGGTCTGGATGAAGTCCTGCAGATCGATCTCGGCGCCCATGATGTTGAGGTCGCTGCGGCCCTTGGCGCTCACCACGCCCACGGTGACGGTGCCCGCGAGCTGCGAGCCGAACGGGTTCCCCACCGCAATCGCCCAGTCGCCGATGAGGATCTCGTCGCTGTCCCCGATCATCAGCGCCGGGAACGGCTTGCCGTCGCGCGACGGCTCGATGATGCGAATCACCGCGACGTCGGTGCGCGGGTCCTGCCCCACGATCTCGCAGGCGTAGGACTCGCCGTTCAGGAAGGTCGCGGTCAGCTCGTCTGCACCGTCGATGACGTGGTTGTTGGTCATGATGTGGCCGCGCTCGCTCATCACGAAGCCCGACCCCGAAGAGGGCATCTCACGCGGTCCGCGGTTGCGCGGCATGAAGTCGTGGAAGAAGTCCTCGAAGGGCCCGCGGGAGCGCCGTCGTACGGCGCTGCTCTTGTGCACCTCGACGAAGACGACGGCAGGGCTGACCATCTCGGCGACGCGTGCGAAGGGGCTGTGGAAGTCCTCGAACCGGGCGTAGACGCCCGGGTCGATGTGCGGCCGCGAGGAGCCGGGCTGCGGATCGGAGGGGTGCGTACTCGCCACCCCGTTGGCCAGCGGTGTCGCCGCGTCCTGCGCCCACGCCGGCGGCACGGTGCTCGCTGCCACCAACAGCGCGATGCCCAGGGCGGTCCCGAATCGATGCTCCACGCGCACGACGTGCCTCCAGGGGCGCGCACACCAAGGATTCGCTGTCGTGGGGACGGGTCCCTGGCGAGGACGAGGCGTCGAGAGCTCCAAGGTCGGCGTCGGGAGTGTTGTGGGGCCCCCCGCTGGGACGAACCGTGCTCGCAACCGGGACCTCTACGACACCCGAAGTCTACGGTGCCGGTCGCCGGCCTGTCAATAATCCCTGCCCCTACAGGCACTTCCGCGCGTCCAGACGCCCACGGGGAGACCCGCGCCGCAACCCCCGCTAGGTCCGCTAGGTCGCCTGCGGCGGACCCGGGGATCCGGGTTCCGGCGGGCCGGCATCCGGACCGGGCTCGGCGACCTGGACCTCGCGCGGTGCGGCGGCCTCCACGCCAGGGGCGCCCTCGCCCGCCGCCTCTTCGGCCGCCCGACGGCTGCCGCGCAGCGTGTCGATCTCGCCCTCGCGCCCCGCCAGCTCCTCCTCGAGCCGGCGCAGATTGCCCACGATGACCTGCACCTGTTCGTCGCTCTCGATCGCCACGCCGCGCTGGATCAGGTCGTACACGCGCCCGCCCAGGTGGGTCATGCTCTTCTTGATGTTGTGCTGGATGCCGACGATGTCCACCATCTTGACGCCGATGCGGGCCTTCTCACCCGTCCAGCCCACCGCCTCCGTGTACCACTCCTGAAGGTTCCCGGCGACTTTCTCCCACAGGGTGCGGTTCTCCGGATTGACGCTCATCGAGGATCCTCCCTTCCCGACGTGATTCCCACCCCGCATCTTGCCTGCCGGCTGCGGGGTTGCCGCTCCCGGTCGCCCCTGCTAGCGTCCGGAGGTTCCAGGCTTGGCGCCGAAGCATACCATCCGGAGGTCCGCAAGGTGACGGGTGCGACCGTCGTGTTCGTCTCGGACGCCCACTTCGGCCTGCCGATCGACGACCGCGAACGCGACCGCCGCGCCCGCTTCCTGCGCTTCCTCGAATCGCTGCACGGGATCGAGCGCCTCGTCGTCGCCGGAGATCTCTTCCAGTTCTGGTTCGACCTCGGCTCGACCCTCCCGCGCGGCTACTTCGACATCCTGGACGGCCTGGCGCAGCTGCGGCGCTCCGGCACGCGTGTCGACTACGTCGCCGGCAACCACGACTTCTGGAGGGGCAGCTTCTTCCGCGACGAGCTCGGCATCGAAACCCACGCCGCCGGTCTATGCCTCGAGGTCCAGGGGCGACGCATCCTCGTCCAGCACGGAGACGGTGCCGGACCCGGTGACCGCGGCTACAAGCTTCTCAAGCGGATGTTGCGCAGTCCAGTCGCGATCGGGATCGCACGGGTCCTGCATCCGGACGTGCTGCACGCCATCGCCCGCCGCATGGACCGGCTCTCGCGCGCGCAGACCTCGCGAAGGACCCCCGATCTCCCGCGCCTCGAGAGCGCCGCACGCGACGCGTTCGGGCGCGGCTTCGACGCCCTGGTGCTGGGACACGTACACGCCCAGATCCACCAGCGGATGCCGGCGGGCGAGCTGGTCGTCATCGGCGACTGGCTCGACCTGTTCTCCTTCGTCCGGCTCGAGTCCGGTGTGCTCGAGCCCGGACGGTGGACCGACTGAACGGGATCGACGATCCCTGCGATCCGCGCTTGCAGACGAACCGGTCCGAAGCTGTCGCGCCGACCGGATGCCTCAGCGCACGACGGCGATGCGGCCGCGGCCGCGGCCTCTGGAGTCGCGGGCGACCCAGATGTAGACGCCGCTCTGCACGCGCCTGCCGGCGGCGCCGCGCAGATCCCAGCGCAGGCCACCGCTCCGAGCGTCGCGCAGCTCGCGCACCAGCTCGCCCTCGAGGTTGTAGATGCGCACGCGGGTATCGGCGGCCGCGTCGGCGAAGACCACCTCGTCATCGGCGGCGCTTGCCGGGTTCGGGTACGGGAAGAGGCGCGCGGCACCCTTGCCCGACACGTGGATCTGGAAGACCGTCGCCGGCGCCTCGAGCGCCGCCCCATCGCCGGCGGCACGCAGGTTCGCATCGACCTGCAGCAGGTACGGGATGCCACGCCCCACGAACTCCACGCCCGGGCCGGTCACCAGCACGTAGCGCCACGCGTCGAGCCTGTCGACCCGTGCGATCGGGACCGCTGATCCATCCCAGCTGAGCGCGTAGGTCGCCACATCGAGCGCCGGTTCCTGCGGCTCGCGACTGAACTGGATCTCGACTCCGGACGCGCCGGAAGTCCGCAGGAGCGCTTGACGCACGAAGAAGGGGGCGGCGGGGCAGTCGATCGTCCCCTGCAGCTCGCTGCGGGGCGGATCGAGCAGTCCGTTCTGGTCGTCGCGCAGGCTGTCGGCCCGCACCGTGAAGGTGCCACACGGGAGCGAGGCATCCAGAACGAGATCGACGGCGCGCCCCGCCTCCGACACCGTGGCCTGCAGGATCCGGCGCGCTCCATCTGCCGCGGTGGCCAGGTGAAAGCGCCACGGCAGGAGCGCTGCGGACTGCATCGCGTTGCTGAAGCGCAGGCGCAGGCTGGCCGCGCCGAGCGGCTCGGCACCTAGGAGGCGCGGGCGCGGCTGCGCGCGAGCCGTCACCCGGTTGGAAACGCCCTGTGTTTCGCCGCCGGCGATCGCCTGCACTTCGTATTGATGCAGAACCCACGAAACCACCGTGGAGTCGATCCACGTGGAAGCGGTCGTCTCGCCGAGCGTCTCCCACACACCGTCGCGCCGGCGCCGAACGCGTGATGCTTCACCGCCACCCGGAACCCACGCGAGCCGGACCCGCCCGACCCCCTGCGACTCGGCGTGCAACGAGTGGGGTCCGCGCACGCCTTCCTGGAGGCGGTAGAGGCCCGCACCCTGCGGCGTCCGCACCAGCATCTCCAGCGCGCCATCGTCATCGAGATCGGCGAGCACCGGCGCCTCACCCGCGACGCCTCCCAGATGCGACGCCAGCGCCCGCGGTTCCCCACCACCGCGCGCCAGGTAGAGGTCGCCGCCGCGCACCAGCGACAGCCACTCTTCCCCCGTGGCCGACGAACGCACCGCGACACTTCCGGTGCCGAGCTCGTTCTCGGGGGACAGAAACGGATAGCTCGCCGCGAGTCGATAGCCGTTCGCCTCCGGCACGCCGCCCGCGGCCGTCCTCGTCGCCGGCGCCGCACCGAACGCGGCCGCCGGCACGTAGACCAGGAACTCGTACACCGCGGTCGGGAAGCCATCGCCCGTGACGAGCGCCGTGCGCTGCCTGCCGACGAGGAAGCCGCCATCGGGAAGCACGCTCAGGTCGTAGGCGTAGGTTCCTCCCGTGTCCAGCGTCTCCTCCACCACGAAGCTCCCGCCCGCAGCACGTTCGAACACGCTGACGAATCCTTCGCCGTCCCCGCAGGCGATCTCGATGCGGCCATCCGCATCCAGGTCGCCGACCGCGGCATCGGCGCCCCAGATGTTGAAGCCCGTGCGCGAGGGATTCACGAGCGTCTGCACGAGCGGCGGCGTGCGCCCGACGGCGTCGTCGTAGACCAAGAGCGAGTCGCCGCTCGAGAGGATGGCCTCGAACGCTGCATCGTCGTCGAGCTGGAAGAGTCCCAGGACCCGCTCCGCCCGCACGCGGGCGCCGAGCGAGTCGGGCAGGCTTCCCGACTGCCGCGTGAGTAACCAGTGGATGTCGGGGGGACGCTGGAAGAGAAGGTCGGCCGCGGCATCGCCGTTGACGTCCTCGAAGGCAACGGGGCGGCCGCTCTCCCCGGTCTCGAAGAGGTGGACGAGCGTGCCGCCGGTGACGCTCCACGCTTGCATCGTGCTCGCGCCGTCGCTCTCTCCGCGCCCCCAGACCACCCGGGTGCCTGCCGGCGTCCGGCCCCACACGGGCTCGGGGCGAAAGCCCGTTTCCGCATCCAGAGCGATCAGGTCGGCTTGCTGCGGCCAGGGGGGCAGCACGGCGGGCTGCGGAATCACGACCTCCGTCGCCAGGCCCGCCGCGTTCTCGAGCGACACGCGCCATTCCCCGGGGAGGCCGTCCTGCGCTGGCCCCTCCACCTGGATGCGGCTGGAGAGGCCTGCGTCGGCGAACAGCGTTTCACCGCTCGGGCCCCCACCGACCCGCACCTGCACCTCCTCGTCGGCTCGCAACGTCAGTAGCCAGCGGGGCTGACGGCCGCGCCAGGCTGCGTCCGCGAACAGCGTGTCGGCCGCGGGCGCCGAGGTGTCGACGGTGAACGCGCCATGACGCTCGCGACGCCGGCCGCCGGCGCTCTCGACGGCGACCACGTACTCCCACGCTCCTTCGGGCACATCGGCGAAGGCGGCATCGACGAGCGTGTCGGCCACGACCTGGCCGGACGGGCCGGAAGCGAGCCGGACGACGCGTCCCGTTTCGAGATGCCGCGCGTCGATTCGACGCCGCGGCAGATCGCCGCTCAGGATGGTTCCGAGCAGGAGCAGCCGGCCGCGCCGGTAGGGCCGGCTTGGACCGTGCACGGCGACGACCAGATCATCACGGCTGCGCACCGCACCCAGGACGTCCAGCTCCCCGTGGCCGAGCTCGGGAGTCCAGTCCGCATCACCCCGCCGCCTGGTGCCCGAGACCAGCAGGGCGCGCACGCGCCGCGCGTCGGGACGATCCGCCCGGCTCATGAGAATCGCGGCGGCACCGGCCACGTGTGGGGCGGCCATCGAGGTCCCCCGGCGCCGCCGCAGACCATCGCCATCGTCGTCGAGCCCCAGCGGCTCGAGGCTGAGGATCCCGGACCCGGGAGGGGCCGACTCCTCGCCCGGAGCCGCGATCTCCACGGCGGCACCGAAGTTCGAGAAGCTCGCACGCCCGCCGGTGCGGTTGCTGGCTGCGACGCCGATGACGCGCGGATCGCCGCTCGGGTAGTGGGGCGCGTCACTGCCGGCGTTGCCCGCCGCCGCCACCACCAGCACGCCGCGCTCGACGGCGTAGGCCACCGCCTCGCGCACCAGCCGCGACTCCTCGGAGTCGCCCCACGACAGGTTGACGACGCGGGCGCCGTTGTCGACCGCATAGACGATGGCCGCAGCCGCGTCGTCGGTCTCCAGCAAGCCGCCCCCGAAGGTGTTGAAGGCGGCGCGCACCGGCATCAGGCGAACGAAGGGTGCGACGCCACGAAGGGCGCCGTCGGCCGCCACGATCCCCGCCACGTGCGTCCCATGGCCGTTGTCGTCGCTGGGATCGGCATCGCGCCCCAACGCATCTCCGAACCCGGCCTGGCCGGGTGCGTCGGTGAAGTCGAAACCGTACTCGTCGTCCACGTAGCCGTTGTCGTCGTCGTCCTGGCGCTCCCAGTCCTCGACGACGCCGTCGCCGTTCTGGTCGTGCGCGTCGTCCGCGGTGCTGCCGTTGCCTGGCGGGTCGTCGTTGCGCCACAACCGGTGCGCCAGATCCGGATGCGTGAGGTCGGCTCCCGTATCGATCACGCCCACGATCAGTGATGAGTCGGGGACCACCTCGGCGAGCGCCGCCAGTGCGCCGATCCGCTCGACGTTCCAGGGAATCTCCTGCAAGGTTCCCTGCACCCCGGTCGCTGCCGATGCGTGATGTCGGCGTCCTCGTGGAGCGCGGCGCGGCAGACGCGACCTCGCCACCGCCTCCTCGAGGCGCAGCGTGCGCACGGCCTCGACGGCAACGACGTGCGGATGCGCCGAGAGGACGTCGAGCGCTGCGTCGCGAGCCTCGGAGCTCTCGAAGCGGAAGACCTGCCACACGGCCAGCGGATGGGTGTCACCTGGACCGCCGCCGCGCACGAGCGTGCCGGCCGGTGCTCCCGCAGCCGGCCTCGCGGGGCGCCCGGCGTCGGCTCCGCCTGCGAGGAGCGGGCGCACTTCCAGGGGCGGTTTCGGGAGGGACTGCAGAACGGACTCGAGGAGAGCCGCTTTCCGCGCCTGCGACCTGCCGGCGGACTGCAGGCGCACCGCGCACGCCACGGACTGCGCATGCGCGGATTGTGCGGTCCAGGCGACGAGGAGCGTTGCGGCGAGCAGCGCGTGCCGCACGTGGCGCTCCGTTCTAGAGGTCGATCGCAATGGAGAAGCGGTGTCCGTTGCCGAGATCGTTGTCGACGTCCGCAAACGCGTAGTCGAAACGATAGCTGGCCTTGCGGACGCCGATGCCGAAGGTGCCGCCTTGCGAATCGAAGCCGGCCTTCACCCCACCGCGGAGGCTCAGCAGCTCGCGGTAGCTGTACTCGACGCCGAAATGGCTGCGCAGGTCGTCGTCGTTCACGACCTCGAGATTGTAGGCCAGGACGAAGTGACTCGCGTAGTCCAGCAGGGACTTCTGGAAGTCGGCACCCACGCGCAGCGTCGCGGGTAGCTTGAAGCCGTCCTGGATGAAGGTCATCTCCGGACCGAGGTGCTGCCCGGCGGCGCCGAAGGTGAGACCCGGGATGCGGCTGTGCAGGCGCGCACCGACGTCGACGGCCCAGCCGTTGGCGGTCTCGTCGTCGAGCCCGCTGAACAACCCCTTGAAGGCGAAGCCGATGTCCAGCTC
>JBHHXQ010000096.1:0-10266 GCA_046757105.1 Candidatus Krumholzibacteriia bacterium | reverse complement strand
AGCAGCTCGTCCCGGATGCGCTCGCCGGCGACGAGCCGAATGCGCGCTGCATGCTCCGCGAGCGCCCGCGCCGTGCGTTCTTCGATCTCGAGCCCGAAGCGGCACGCGAAGCGCACCGCGCGCAGGAGACGCAGCGCATCCTCCGCGAAGCGTCGCGAAGGATCGCCGACGCAGCGCAGCCTGCGGGCCTCGAGATCCTGGCGCCCGCCCACGAAATCGAGCACCGTTCCGTTCAGCGGGTCCATGAAGAGGGCGTTGATCGTGAAGTCGCGGCGGGCGGCGTCGTTTCGTGCATCCGTGAAGTGCACCTCGTCGGGATGGCGGGCGTCGCCGTAGTCCCCCTCGGTGCGAAAAGTCGCCACCTCGATCCAGACCGCGCCGCACTTCACCTGCAGGACCCCGAAGCTGCGCCCGACGTCGCGCGTGGATTCGAAGAGGCTCGCCGCCTGCTCGGGGTGGGCCGCGGTGGCGACATCGAAATCGCTGGGGTCGACCCCCAGGAGGAGATCCCGCACACACCCTCCCACCCAGTACGCCTCGAAGCCGGCGTCCTGGAGCCGGCGCACCACCTCGAGTGCGGCCTCTCGCATCGCTCATCTCCTCCTTCCACCCCATGATACGGACCGGACGTGGCGGGCGCGAATCCCGAGTCGGTCAGGAAACCGACGCGAGCCGGGCCGGCTCTGGCCGCGAATCCAACCACCGGATCCCCTCGCCGCCGCGAGGACACCGGCGGGGACGCGGAGCAGCCGCGCGCGCACCCGACAGCCTCTCCTGCCTGGCATACACTTCGCTTGACCGAAGCAGGGAATCGTTGTTTCCGGAACGTCTGGATCGGAGGTCCCTGGCCATGGAGGTGCTGACCGGCATGGGTCTGCATCTGAGCATCACCGCCGCAGTCCTCAGTCTCGTGGCCCTTGCTCTGTGCGTCTTCCTGTTCGCACGGGTGCATCGCTTCACACGTCCATTCGAGGAGCTGGCCCGTGCCGCCGAGACGAGCGACCTCGAGGACCTCCTGCAAGCGCAGCTGCAAGGTGTCGATCGCAACCAGCGCCGGATCGAGGAGATCCTCGCCTACACACGTCACCTGCGAGCCCAGGCGATGAACGCCATCCAGGGGTTCGGTTTCCTGCGCTACGACGCTTTCGACGACATCCGCGGAAAGCAGAGTTACTCGCTCTGTCTTCTCGATGCACACCGGAACGGGCTTCTCATCACGACCATCGCCGGGCGCACCGACTCGCGTGCGTACGCGAAGCCGATCCGCACGGGCGGCTGCGAGATGGCGATCTCCGAGGAGGAGACGCAGGCCCTGGAGATGGCCAAGGAGAGCCTGAGCGAGGTCGACGAGCCCGTCCTGTCCGGCGTTTGATCCCCCCACCCGGCGCGCAACCGCCCGGCTCCGGTTCGTCCAGGGATCGCCCGCAGACATGGGAGTCCGGTCGTGTCGGTGTGACGAGACCGTCGTGGGACGTGGAGGCCGGAACCGGACGAGTGCCGGGTGACCGCGGGAGGGGGGAACGAAGTCCCTGCTGACTCGATTGGTCGTTCCAGAGCGGGAACGCGCCCCGAGGCTGGTCCGCTCCGACCGTTGCTTCAGGGGCTGCCCGCGGGCCGCCTCCCGTCCCGGAAACGCAGGTCAGGCGGGGCGGCGAGACGGGGGGAGGTGGTTGGCGACGGTCTGCACGAAGAGATCGGTGTCGAGGATGGGCTTCGTCACGTAGCCGTCCGCGCTGCTCTCGCGCAGGAACCGGGCGCGGTCGCCGCGCATCGCGTGCGCCGTGACCAGAAGCACCGGAATGTGTGAGGTCTGTGGCGTCGATTTCAGCTTGCGGCTGATCCAGATCCCGTCCACGGGCTGCCCCTCGTACGCAACGCCACGCAGCGAGATGTCCATCAAGACGAGATCGACCTCACCGCGGCTGCAGGCCGCGAGGATCTCCTCGACATCCTGGGAGACCCGGACCTCGTGGCCGCCCTTGCGTGACAGGATCCGCTGGGTCACCTCGGCGATGTCGGCGTCGTCCTCGACGATGAGAACTCGTGCCACGGTTCACCCCTCCTTGGTCAATGACGTCGGATTCGCTCGTTTCGGGCCGGCGGGCCCTCCGACCAGGTCGCGGACGCAGGCGAGGAACCGGCTCGAGTCGATGGCGACCGCGTCCTTCGCGGAGCGCGGCACCCAGCCGGTCGCGGTGCGGTGCGGGCGGCCATCCGCGTAGCCCTCGACGAGAACCACCGGAACCCGCGCCGGGTCGCGCCTGCCACGGAGTGCCGTGACCAGGTCCCAGCCCTCCGGAGCCGACTCGGCCGAACCGAGGTCGCCGTCGATCACGACGACCTCGGGCTGATGCTGTCTCGCCAGCGCGAAGCCCTCGCTCGCCCGGGTGGCGACGAAGGCCGTGAAGCCGTGTTCCTGCAGCAGTGTCTCGAGGTATCTGGCGCACTCGCTGTCCTCCGCGACGACCAGCACGCGGGTGCCCGCCTCCAACACGTGCTCCTCGGTGCCCGCCTCAGAGGGCTCGAGGAGCGGCACCGCGAACGTGAACGTCGCGCCGCGGTTTTCCCCGGCGCTGCGCACGGCGATGAACCCACCCATCAGCTCGACGAGCTTGCGGCTGATGGCAAGCCCCAGGCCCGTGCCGCCGAACTTGCGCGTCATGCTGCCGTCGCCCTGTGCGAACGTCTCGAAGATGACGTGCTGCTTCTCCGAAGGGATTCCGATCCCGTCGTCACACACGTCCACGAGGACGAAGTCGCCGGGTCCCACGCGCGCGCGCACGGAGATGTGTCCACCCTTTCCGGTGAACTTGATCGCGTTGCCGACGAGATTCAGCAACACCTGGAGCAGACGGGCCGGGTCCGCGCGGACCTGCAGTCCGTCGGCCGCCGCGATCCGCAGGTCGACGTCGCTCTCGTTCGCCTTCACGCGCGTGACGGCCTCCACTTCATGGAAGACCTCCCCGAGAACGACGCGTCCGATCTCCACCTGCAGGCGGCCGGCTTCGATCTTGGCGAGGTCGAGGACGTCGTTGATCAGCGCCAGCAGGTGCTCGGCGGAGTCCAGCGCCGTGCGCACGAACTTGCGCTCCTCGTCGCGGCTGTCGCAGAGATCGTCACGGATGAGCTGCAGGTAGCCGATGAGCGCGGAGAGCGGTGTGCGGAGCTCGTGCGACGTGTTGGCCAGGAACTCGCTCTTCAGGTGGTTGGCCTCCTCGGCCTCGAACCGGGCAAGCTCGAGCTCGCGGTTCTTCTCCTCGAGTGCAGCGAACGCGGCGCGGATCTGCCCCTCGGCCCGACGCCGCTGGGTGACGTCGCGCAGGATGGCCTGCCGCCTGCCGTGTGGCAGAGCCGCGCAGGAGAGCTCCACGCACCGCGGCGAGCCGTCGGTACACCGGAACTCGGTTTCCACCTTGACGCTGCCGGTCTCGAACAGCGATGCGAAGAGACGTTCCGACTCGGCGCGGACCTCGGGAGGATGCAGATCGAACAGGGTGCGGCCCAGGAGCATGTCGCGCGAGTAGCCGAGCATCGAGGTCACGGCGGCGTTGGCGTCCACGATGGCACCGTGATCATTCAGAACGAGGATGCCGTCGCCCGCCATCTCGAACAGCGACCGGTAGTGCGACTCGGCCTCCTGCAGGGCCGCCTGGTGTCGCATTCTCTCCAGCGCGCTCGCAGCGTCACGCAGGAACATCTCGAGGGGCGCCAGATCCTTGACCGTGGGCTGGCGCCCGTTCCTGGGCTCGTCCAGCGAGATGATCCCGAAGACGCGTCCGCGGACGTCGACGAGTGGTGCGTACACCACGTCACGCGGGTCCCATCGTCCCGCGGGGGCGCACGGCGCGTCCGGCTCGTCCGCCACATGCTCGGGCCCGAGGTGCTCGCGCACCCGCAGGTCACGCCAGGGAAGATGATAGAAGCACGAGCCGACGCGGTACGGCTCGAACTCGGGACCGACGCGCTGTCGCCAGATCTCCCCCGTGGCGCGCACCTTCTTGAGCCCCTCGACCACCTTGGCCGGGAGCCCCGCGGTGACGATCTCCACGACCTCCAGCTTTTCATCCCGCAGCGTCAGGGCCACCCGCCGCCACCCGAGCAACTGAATGGCGTCGACGATCACCTGAAGACGCTCGTGCAGTGTCTGTGAGGCAAAGAGCCGCGCGGAAGCGGCGAGGAGCACCGCCTGGCGTTCGTTCTGCAGCCGCAGCGCCGCCTCCGCCTGCTTGCGCTCGGTGATGTCTTGGAACGCGACGATGGCACCCGTCTGCCGGCCGGCCGACCGCACCGGAGTGCACACGTAGGAGACCGGCAGTCTGCTGCCGTCCCGGCAGACGAACAGGTCCTCGTGCACGCGCGAAGCTTCGCCTGCGCTCAGAACCCTGGAAATCGCACACTCGTGCTGCGGCGCGCCCGGACGCGGACGTTCCGCCGGGGTCAGGGCCTGCCGCTCGTGGTCAGCGGTCGGATCCCCGGCCTCCGCAGGACGCAGCTCTGCCCGCTCGAGCGCAGCTGCGCCTTGCCGGTCCACCGGGGCGGAGCCGGACCCCGGGGCTGGCCGCGGGGGGACCCCCGCCAGCGGTGCGTGGACGTGTTCGTGGAAGTGCTTCCCGCGCAACTCATCTTCACTCCACCCGAGAAGCTCCTGCGCTGCCGGGTTGAGAAAGGTCACGTGCCCGTGTGCATCGAGCCCACACAGCCCCTCCCCGATCGCCCCGATCAGGCTCTCCGAGCAGCCGGCGATGGGATCGGCTTCGGCGCCGACGTCTCGTGCGGCGGCGTGCGCCCGTGCGTCCGACCAGAGCGCTCCGGCGCAGCCGCGGACTCCGAACCGCTTGCGGCGGGCCCACACGCCCAGACCGAGGCTGGCACACAGCCACAGCAGCAGGCTCGCAGCCGTGAAGAGGGTGGCCCCGCCCTGCAGCCAGGACGGGGCGGCGAAGTGCGCGACACCAGAAGCGCTGGACGCGCGGACGCACAGAACCCCCAGGGAGAGCAAGAAGAGCAGGGCGGCGAAGCGGCCCCAGATGGCCAGGCGGCGTCGATACGGCTCGAGCCAGGAGCCAGACGCGGGGGCCGGTGGAGAGCTGGCGCTCGGCAGGAGGGCGGGCTCGACTGGGGCCTCGATGCAGGATCGCCGCGCACCACGCAAGTCGCGCGGCGCGTTTCGCGTCCGGATCGCTGGATGCAGAGGGGTCCGGGGCGTGCGACGACCTCCAGGAGCCGCGCCCCGGTCTATGCAAGTATAGCAGAGCCCGGGATCACGAGGACGTCGGCCCTCCCTTCGGAGGTGCTGCGCACGCCGAGCGAGGTCGCGGGCCGGCGAGGCGACGGGCGGCATCACGCCAGCACCACCGGATGCGGACACGAGCCTCCCGGTCCGCAGGAACGGAGCTTGAGACGCCACCCGGCCGCACCTAGAATGGAACTCCTCGAGCGTTGGCCCGCCAACGGATCGTGACCCCATGGGAGCTGGCATGACACTCGCGCAGCACCAGCCCGTGGCGCCGGAGCGCCTGCGCGTGTACGTCGTAACGCTCTCCGACACCCGCGAGGATCACACCGACACGAGCGGTGCCAGCATCCGGGAAGGCCTGCAGGAGGCCGGACACGAGGTCGCCGGCTCGTGCATCCTGCGCGAGGAGGCCCACTCGCTTCGGGCTGATCTGGACCGCTTGCTCGAGCGCCGCGGCTTCGAGGTCCTCATCGTCAACGGCGGCACCGGAATCGCCCCGCGCGACGTGGCCTATGACATTCTGTCAGCGCTGTACGATCGGGAGATCCCGGGGTTCGGGGAGCTCTTCCGCTCGCTGTCCTACGCCGAGATCGGCAGCGCCGCGATGCTCTCGCGCGCTTCGGCGGGTGTCGCACACGGCAAGCTCCTGTTCTCCATCCCGGGGTCGCAGGGCGCCGTGCGTCTGGCGATGCACAAGCTGATCCTCCCCGAGCTGCGTCACATGGTGGGTGAGCTCCGCCGCGCCGCGGGCGCGGAGCACGCGCCCTGAGCGCCGAGATGCCGGGGCCAGCACCGCAGGCCGGCGCCCAGAGGATCCCGGTGGACTGGCGGCGCAACCTGCGTGTCATGTGGTGGACGCAGCTCTTCGCCGTGTCCGGCATGGCGCTCGTCTTGCCGTTCCTGCCGCTCCTCGTGCGCTCTCTCGGTGTGGCCGACGACGCCAGCGTACAGCGCTGGAGCGGTGCGATCTTCTCCGCACCCTTCCTGTTCGCTGCGTTGATGACACCGGTCTGGGGCTGGGTCGGCGATCGTTTCGGCCGCAAGCCGATGGTGGTGCGTGCGCTCCTCGGCTTGTCGCTGGCGCTGTTTCTGATGTCCTTCGCGCGCTCGCCGTTGCAGCTCCTCGTCCTGCGCGCGCTGCAGGGCACGGTCTCGGGCTTCATCCCGGCGGCGATCGCGCTGGTCTCGGCGGGCGCACCGCGCGAGAAGCAAGGCTACGCGCTCGGCATGCTGAGCTCCGCACAGGCGGGGGGCATCGTGGCCGGGCCGCTGGCCGGCGGCGTGCTCGCCGATCTCATCGGCTACCGGGGTTTGTTCTATGTGACCGCCGCGGTCGAGCTGCTGGCCGCCATCGCGGTCGTGCTGTTCGTCAAGGAGGCACCACCTCCACGCGACGCGCGACGCCGCGCCTCGCTGCGCGGTAGTCTCCGCTTCGTGCTCCGTGCGCCGATCCCGGTCGTGCTGCTCGGGCTCTTCTTCACGCAGATGTCGCTGCTCATCGTGCAGCCTTTCTTCGCGCTGTTCGTGGAATCCCTGGGCGCCGAGCCCGGCCGTCTCTCGAGCACAACCGGAGTCCTCTTCGGGGTGACAGGTCTGACGATGTTCCTGGCCGCACCCTCCTGGGGCAAGCTCAGCGATCGCGTCGGGCGCCGCCGCGCGTTGCTCGTGGCGTTCCTGGGTGGCAGCGTGGTGTTCCTGCTGCAGGGCATGGCGACCCGCGTGCTCGACCTCGTGGTCCTGCGTCTGGCGCAGGGGATCTTCGCCGCCGGGATGTTGCCCGCACTGTACGCCATCGTCGCGCATTGCACGCCGGAGAGGCGCCGCGGCAGCGTCATGGGGCTCGGCTCGAGCGCGACACTCCTGGGCGGTCTCACCGGCCCCCTCATGGGAGGCCTCCTCGCCGCGCATCTCGGCATGCGGGCGGTGTTCTTCGTTTCCACGCTCCTGTTCGCCGCCAACGCACTCAACGCACTCCGCCTCCCCGCTGACCGCGAGCCTCGCGTCCCCCGCGCCCGCCGCAGCTGGGAACTCCCCGCCCAGTAGAGAGCGCCCGGAGCGCCGGATCTCCCCCCGCGGCGGCGTCACGAGCCCGTCGTGCAGGACATGGAGGCCGGAGCAGGGCGAGTGCCGAGCGACGCAGCGGGCAGGATGCCCGCAGCGGAGCGTCCGGGCCGACCCGAGTGTTTCGCGCCCGCCGCCGCAGCCATCGCGATTGCTCGGGGGGGCGGTCAGCCGATGGGGCGGCGGCGGTTGCGGATGAAGTCGACCATGACGTACCCGTCGAGGTGACGCAGCGACGCGAAGTATGCCCGCCCGTGGTTCAGCTCGGTGAGCTTCTGCACGAAGCTCTGCAGGTACGGGTCGCGCGCCACCATGAAGGTCGTGATCGGAATGCGGTGCTTGCGCAGGATCACCGCCTCGTCGAGCGTGCGGTTCACGATCCGCGGGTCGAGCCCGAACGAGTTCTTGTACAGCTGCCCGTCCTCGTCCATGCAGCTCGGCTTGCCGTCCGTGATCATGATGACCTGCTTGTTGGTGTGCTTGCGACGCGAGAGGATGCGCCGCGCGAGCCGCAGGCCGGCGCGCGTGTTGGTGTGATACGGCCCCACGTTCACGTACGGAAGCTCGCCCAGTTTCACCAGCCGCGCATCGTCGCCGAAGAGAACCAGGTCGAGCGAGTCCTTCGGGTACCGGGTGAGGATGAGCTCGGTCAGAGCCAGCGCCACGCGCTTCGCGGGCGTGATGCGGTCCTCCCCGTAGAGAACCATGCTGTGGCTGATGTCGAGAAGCAGCACCGTGGCACACGAGGTGCGATGCTCGGTCTCGTGCACCTCGAGGTCGCCCTCCTGAAGCACGATGTCGTCGCTGGCGCCGCGCTGCAGAGCGTTCCGGATGGAGCGCTTGAAGTCGATGCGATCGATCGCGTCCCCGAAGGCGAAGGGTCGCGTTTCGGGAAGCGGCTCGCCGCCCGTGCCCTCGTGCGGGACCGGATGGTCGCCGGCGCCACGACGCCGCAACCCACGGAAGATCTGCTCGAGGGCGTCCCGGCGCAGCTGCCGCTCGCCGCGCGGCGTGAGCGCCAGCCGGCCGTCCGCCTCACGCACGACGTTCTGCTCCTCGAGCTGCTGCTCGAAACTGCCCAGGTCCAGATCCGCACCGAGGTGGCCGCGCGCCTGCAGCTCGCGCAGGATGCGCAGCGTCTCATCCACGTCCCCGTCCTGCTGGACCACCAGGTAGTTGAACAGGGGCATCAGCCCCAGCTGGTTCTCCAGGGCCTGCATGAAACCGTCGTCCCATTCGTAGTACGTCACGCGCATCAGTCCGACTCCTCGCCGAGGCCGTCGAACATGCGCATCAGCATGTCGCTGTAGAAGGTGGAGTACTCGACCGTCTCCTTGGCCACGAAGGAGTTCTGGTACAGGCCTTCCAGCACGAGCTCCATCACACCCGGGAGCTCCCGCTCTTCGGCGGCCGGCATGAACTCGCGGGCGATCTCCTCGAGGCTGTCCACGCGATGCAGCTGCGCCACGTACTCGCTCTGCGGCATCAGGTCCGAAACCGCGACGCGCTCGCCGCCCGAGAACCACGCGGTGACGCGATCGTAGGCCGCCGAGCGCTCCGGCGCCGGTCGTTCGACCTGCGCGTCGGCTCGGCGCCTCCGCCGCACCTCCTTCGTGACCCTCGGGAAGTGCTTCTGGAACACCGTCTTGACGGCCTGACCGACGATGTGGCGCGCCACGGCATCCGGGCCCTGCTGCTCGCCCTCGTACACGAGCTCGATCTTGCCGCTGATGGCCGGAACGACGGCCTGCAGGTCCGCGATGCGCGGGTACACGGGACCGTCGCCGGTTTCGAGCGCCCGGCGCTCGAGGTTGGACAGCAGGCTCTCGTAGGCCGAGATGCCGATCCGCGCCGAGACCCCCGAGTTCTGATCCACGAACTCGCTGCCGCGCGCCTCGAACGCCACCTGCTCGAGGATCTCGCGGAACCACTTCGGAATGTGGTACTCGATGCCGCGCTCCGTCCAGGCCTCCTGATCGGTGATGCGCATGGCCTCCTCGAGGCTGCGCGGGTAATGCGTGAGGATCTGCGATGCGATGCGATCCTTGAGCGGCGTGATGATGTTGCCGCGGTTGGTGTAGTCCTCGGGGTTGGCCGAGAAGACCATCAGGACGTCGATGAGCAGGCGCACCGGGAAGCCGCGGATCTGGAAGTCCCTCTCCTCCATGATGTTGAGCAGCCCCACCTGGATGCGCGGCTGCAGGTCCGGGAGCTCGTTGAGGGCGAAGATGCCGCGGTGCGTGCGCGGCACGATGCCGAAGTGGATGACTTCCTCGTCGGCGAACGTGAGGCGGTCACGCGCCGCCTTGATCGGGTCGATGTCGCCGATGAGGTCCGCGATGGTCACGTCGGGCGTCGCCAGTTTCTCCTGGTAGCGCTCGTCCCGGTGCAGCCAGACGAGCGGCAGATCGTCGCCCTGCTCGTCCTGGAGACGCCGGCAGCGTTTGCACAGAGGTGACAGCGGATCGTCGTTGATCTGGCAACCCGCGATCGCCGGCGTCCACTCGTCGAGGAGGCGCACCAGCTGGCGCAGGATGCGCGTCTTGGCCTGTCCCCGCAGCCCGAGGAGCAGGAAGTCGTGGCGAGAGAGCAGCGCGTTCTCGATCTTCGGGAGAACCGTGTGGGCGTAGCCCACGATGCCTTCGAAGGGCGGGCGTCCGTCGCGCTTCATCGACATCAGGTTGCGGCGGATCTCCTCCTTCACAGGGACGGGACGGTAGGAGGTCTTCCGCAGCCCGCCGAGCGTGCGGATGTCTCGATGGGAGCTCATGGCACCTCGTGGGAATGGCGAACCCGGAACGGCACGTCCGTCCCGGACGCCGGATCCGTCATGTGCACAGGGTACGTCGAAACGACGTCGCAAGCGAGGGGCCCGGGGCTCTAGCGCTTCGAGGCGCCGCCGCGCCCGGCGACGCGGCGCATGACCGTGGCGCGTTGGACGATCTCTCGGGCGTCCGCGGAGCGCTCGG
>JBHHXQ010000095.1:0-10305 GCA_046757105.1 Candidatus Krumholzibacteriia bacterium | reverse complement strand
CGTCCTTAGTACGAGAGGACCGGGACGAACGAACCTCCAGTGTACCTGTTGTCTCGCCAGAGGCAAACGCAGGGTAGCTGTGTTCGGAGTGGATAAGTGCTGAAAGCATATAAGTACGAAGCCCACCACAAGATTAGTTCTCTCACTGGGTTAACCAGGTAAGTCCCCGAGCAGATTACTCGGTTGATAGGCCGGAGGTAGAAGCGTGGTAACACGTGCAGCCGACCGGTACTAATAACCCGTGAGGCTTGGTCTTGAATCCTTCCGGGTGTGGGTGCCCTGCCGCGTGCAGGTCGCCGCGCCTGAAGGACGCTCTCGACGGCCCTACCCTGTTTCAGTTGTCATGTTTGTGCATTCGGTCCCCGACACCCCGACGGGATCCGTCGTTGGGTGGCAATGGCGCAGGAGGTACACCCGTTCCCATTCCGAACACGGTCGTTAAGCCCTGCAGCGCCGATGGTACTGCCACTGAGAGGTGGTGGGAGAGTAGGACGCCACCCAATCCTTCGAACCCCCGCGAACTTCCGCGGGGGTTTCTTCTCGGCGGCTCGAGGGAGATGCGAACGGTTTCGGCGTCAAGCGATCCACGATGTTTGCGACGATGACCGAGCGTGTGACCCTCGTCGTCCATGTGCCCTGGTGGGGCAACGGTCGATCCTCGAGCGCGGCTGCCCGCGCCTGCTTCAGAAGTGCTCGTAACGCCAGCCGGAATCGCCGTAGAAGGGCGAGGCGGCCGCCGTGAGCATGCGTCCCTCGTTCCACAGCATGTAGACGTGGCCGAAGTCGTCGGCACAGAGCAGCGGCGGCTCGATCGTTAGCGGCGGATGACCGCTGAGGTCGACGGCGTGCGCCAGTCCGAGCCACGTCGTGCCGTGATTGGAGACGCGGTCGAAGCCGATACGGGCCGTGCCAGCGACCTCTTCGATCCACGCGAAGTAGACGTTCCCGGCGTCGTCGGCGTACATGCGAAACGGCTCGACCCCGGGATCCTCCAGACGCGGGACCCCGATGATTCCGGCGGCATCGGTTCTGGAGAAACGGGTTTCACTGAAGCTGCGCCCGCCGTCCACCGACGACTTGAGGATGATGACCGTGCCCCGATCGGCCGTCAGCGCCTGCCAGGCCACGTAGACGTGCTCGAAACGGTCGCACAGGATCTGCGGCCCGGAGGGGTTGAAGAGGCCACCTCCGTGCGCACGAAGAGGCCGGCTTGGGGACTCCCAGGAACGCCCGCGATCCGTCGAGCGCGCCAGCATGATTTCGGCCCGGCCGTTGCGGAGCTCCATCCAGCTGACCAGAACGATCCCGGATTCCAGAGCGCACAGTGAAGGAAGCTGCAGGCGCGCGACACCACGAGCGCTCAGGCGGTGGTCCTGGATCATCCAGCTCTCGCCGTGGTTGTTGGAGGCGTTGAAGAGCACGGCCAGATCTCCGGCCTGCTGCTCGACCCAGGCGACGTACAGGCCGGCCTGCTGGTCGCACACGACGCGCGGCGCCGACTTGCGGCCCAGGCCCACGGAGGTGATGCGCACGTCCGAGCGCAGCCAGTGCTTGCCCCGGTCACGCGAACGGTTGGCGTAGAAGGCCTCGAACCCCTCGCGCTCGTCGCGCCAGACCACATGGACGTTGGCCTGCCGGTCGCTCGCCAGGGCCGGGACCGAAACACGCGAGGGACTACCCGTGCCCGTGTTGATGCGCAGGTCGGCCGGCAACCAGGTGGCTCCTCCGTCCAGGCTGCGGTTGAAGTACAGGTGCACCGGGCCATCGCGTGTGTCCTCCCACAGGACATAGACTTCACCCGTCGCGCCCGTGCTGAGCTGTGGCCGTCCCCGGTCTCCGTCGCGACTGTGGTTCAAGTAGTGGAACCGCGGCTTCCACGTGCTACCGTAGCGGTTGGAGGAGGCCAGGAAGATCTGGGTGTGGGAACCGAATTGCTCGGCACCCGAAACGTAGACGTTGCCGCCTTCGTCGCAGGCGAGCGCCGGATCGAGGAAGCGCCACACGAGTGTCTCGCCGCCACCCCGCGCCGGACGCTCGGTCGTTGCACAACCGTGGAGAGCGCTGGCCAGGAACAAGCCAGCGCAGGTGCGGCCTGCGAAGCGTGTCACGCGGATCCCCATTCACGTCGGGTCGGATGCGAGTGGACGTCCGACGACCGCACGCTAGCAACCACGCCGACGCAGGGTCAAGCGACAGTCGGCCCTTGCGCCGACCGCCCCGGTTGTGAAAGAATCGCTTTTCCACGCGCTCGCAAGGACACCGGAGGACCGATGACTCGGCGTGGGCACGCAGCAACGCACACCGGGCTCTCCGCGGTGATTCGATCGAGCGACGGCGCGAAGACGTGGTCCGACGATGCCAGGCGCGCAACGAAGCGCCAGCGGTCAGCGGCGGATGGTTCCCGGGCAGCGCGCGGACGGCCGATGCAGGCGCAGACACCGGTCGCCCCGGGCCCGCCGGAACCGCAGCACCGATGTGGCAATGCTTTGTGTGTCAACGAGTTCCAGGATTGCCCCGGGGTTGGTGCCAGGCTATTCCGAAGTCCACGGTTCCCCGCACCGCGGCCGTGTCTCGACGCGGACCCGTCGTGACCCATGCAGCGAAGTACCGAGATGCGTCCAAGGCTTCGTCGAGCTGTCGCGAACCTGGCCCTCCTCACGGTGAGTCTGATTGTGGCGTTCTTCCTGTTCGAGCTGGGGGTGCGCATCCTCGAGCCGCAACCGGAGGCGCGCTACCGTTTCTCGCCGTACACGTACTACGAGCCGGTTCCCGGAGCAGAGTTCGTGTACGAACGCATCGAGTTCTCGGTTCCGGTCTCCTTCAACGGCTTCGGGATGCGCGACGCGCCCCGGGAGCTGGAGAAACCCGCGGGCAGGCTGCGAGTCACCGTGCTCGGGGATTCCTACGCCGAGGCCCTGCAGGTGCCGGCCGACAGCACCACCTCTCGGCTTCTCGAACGCGAACTGCGGCGACGCCATCCGGGGCGCGACATCGAGGTCCTGAACTTCGGCGTGAGCGGATTCGGGACGGTGGCCTCGGCGGTCCGCTATCAGGTGCTCGTCTCTCGTTTCCGCCCCGACCTGGTCGTGTACCTCTTCGTGTCCAACGACCCTTGGGACGTTCTGTCGCGGGATGCGCGCCTGTACGAGGTGCGGGATGGCGAGATCGTCTTCCGCACCATCGACCTCGGCCCGGCGCGGCGCGCCGTGCGGTACGTGGCCGATTTCATGAAGCACCACTTCCACACCTATCGGTTTCTCAAGTACCGGTTGCTGGTTCGCAACGAGCGCCGCGCCCGGGAGGAGGCCCGGGATCGCGCCACCGTGGCGGGCACCGACGAGCTGCTCCCGGGTGACGCCGCGTGGGAGCGCATGCGCATGGCTCTCCAGCGCTTGCGGGATGACGTCTCCGGCGACGGTGCAAGGCTGCTGGTGGCCCAGGCGACCACGCGTGGTCCGGACATGGACGCGCGGCTGGCGGGGCTGTGCCGGGAGCTCGAGATCCCGTTCCGGAGCCTCGTCCCGGCGCTACGAGCCGACCCCGGTCCGGTCCACTTCCGTTTCGACGGCCACTGGCGAGCCCGCGGCCACGACATCGCCGCACGGGAGATCGCCGACCTGCTCGCAGACCACATCCCCGCCCCCCGGATGGAGCTCGGCGGGTCGCTTCGGGAGACTCCGGAGTGAGCTTCTCCGTGGTCCGAGCCGCGCATGCGCCGAGGCCGAGTCCAGCCGGCCCGAGCCGCCGCGGGAGCCGCTTGCGAGAATCCGGGGGCGGTCTCTTCGAGCAGGTCCAGGAACTGCTTCAGGGTCCAGGTGTTGTGTCCTGATGTGCCCGCAGGCGCGATCTCGGCTGTCCGGAGTCCTGAAGTCGGTATACCGGTTGGCGGTGTCGGTATAAAGTCGACCCAACGGCCCCGGGCGCCGCGGGCCCGATCCGGTCGCGAGCCGTGGAGGAGACGTATGGACAGACGACTCGGAGAGGTGAGTGCCTGCCTGGTGGTTTTTCTGGCGGCGTCCGTCGTGGCGGATCCGCCCGCGGCGGGCTCCGCCAGGCGCGAGACGGCGCTCGTGGCCGCCGGCGGAGCAGATCTCCAGAAGCGGATCTTCGCGGCCCGTGACCGCGTGCTGCCGGCACTGGTGAACGTGCAGCCCGTCGTGCGCGACTTCAGCTCCGGCACCAAGGAGAAGTCCCGCGTCACCGGGAGCGGCGTGGTCATCCGCGCCGCGGGCTATGTGGTGACGAACTATCACGTCGCCGGACAGTCGGAGGACGTCATCTGCACGCTCTGGAACAAGGAGCGCCTGCGGGCACGGCTGGTGGGCGGGGATCCTCTCACGGACCTCGCGGTTCTCAAGCTCGATTACTCGGAGTACGAAGCCGAGCGCCCACCCGCCGCAACCTTCGGCGACTCCGATCTCCTGCAAACCGGTCAGCTCGTCATGGCGCTCGGCAGTCCTTTCGCTCTCTCGCGCTCGCTCAGCTTCGGTGTCATCAGCACGACGGACCGCTACCTCTCGGCAGACTTCCGCCTGCCTTCGGGGGAGAGGACCGGGATCTTCAACACCTGGATCCAGACCGACGCCGCCATCAACCCGGGCAACAGCGGCGGGCCGCTCGTCGATCTCTCGGGGCGGGTGATCGGGATCAACTCCCGCGCCTTCGTCCTCGCCAACAACCTCGGCTTTTCGATTCCATCGAACGTGGTCGAGGAGGTGGTGGACGCGATCATCGACAAGGGGCACGTCGAACGCTCGTGGATCGGTGTCGAGGTACAGCCGCTCCAGGAGCTCGAGGACGTCTTCGCCGCCGATCAGGGCGGCGCGCTGGTCAGCGACGTCGAAGCGGACTCGCCTGCCGAGCAGGCCGGGATCCGCGCCGGCGACCTTCTCCTGCGCGTGGGCAAGCACGAGGTCTCGGCGCGGTTCTACGAGGAGATCCCCACCTTCTACAAGACGGTCGCGGATCTCGAGCCCGGGGAGGAAATCGACGTCGAGTTCCAGCGCGGCGGCGTCATCCACTCGCGCGAGCTCACGACCCAGGAATACGGGCGCTCGAGCGGCACCGATTTCGAGGTGAAGGCCTGGGGCTTCGCGGTGCGCGGCATCACGAAGCAGATGGCCCTCGATCGGCGACTGGACGATCTGCGCGGCGTCCTCGTGGCCGGCGTCAAGGGTGGTGCTTCGGCCGAGGCCGCAGGGCTCGGGCCCAACGACGTCGTGCGTTTCGTCGATGAGACACCCATCGAGAATCTCGAGAGCTTCCAGGAAATCTACGAGGACCTCGTCGGACAGAAGAAGACACGCGTCATGCTCAACGTGAAGCGCCGCGACTCGAGTCGCTACGTGCTTCTCAAGCTGGACTTCGAAGAAGGTTGAGGGGGATGCGACGGAGAATGTTGATGTCGCACGTGGTCGTTCTCGTGCTGTGGTTGCTGGTTGCGGACGCGCACGCGGGTCCGCGGCAGGTGTACGAACGCCATCGTTCGTCGGTGGTGGCGGTGACGTACTACGTGGAAACCCACTTCATGCGTCAGGTACGCGAGGTGGAGGGGCGCGACGTCGGGGTCGTCGTCTCGGACGCCCTGGTGCTGGTGAACGGCTCGGTCGTGACCTCGTCGTCGACCGGTGCGCAGCCGCACGGCTTCCACGTGCACTTCGATGGTGGCCACGAGATCGCGGCCGACTACGTGGGCCGTGACGAGTTCGCGAACGTCGCCTTCCTGCGTCTCGATGGCGAGCTGCCGGCCGGCGTGAAGCCACTGCAGTTCCGCCGCCAGCCCCGGGTGCGCGTGGGCGACGAGGTCTTCGTGCTCGGCCTGCTGCCCGAGAACCTCGATCCAATGGTGCGCCTCGCCTCCGGCCGCATCGTGGCTCGGGTCGAGAAACCGAAGCCCTTCCTGGTCACCGATCTCGCCGCGGAGGACGCGCTCGGAGGCCCCGTGTTCAACTCCGCCGGCGATGTGATCGGCGTGTTGAGCGAGATGGGCGGAGCCGGACCGGCCTTCGCGGCGGGCTTCGGCGGTGCCGAAGACGGCTACTATGGTCTCATCCTGGACCCCGCGACGCTGCGCCCTCTGATCGAGAGCCCGCCGCGCAAGGGCAAGTCGAAGCGTGCATGGCTCGGCATCACGCTGCAGGCACTCACGCCGGACATGGCCGACTACTGGGGGATCGAGGCGCACGGCGGAATCATCGTCAACTCGGTCATCCCCGGATCTCCGGCGGCCGGCGCGGGTCTGCAGGAGGGCGATCTGGTCGTCGGCATGAACGGCCGGCCGATCCCGGTGCGCGAGGAGGACCACGTGCCGATCTTCGTCGAGCAGGTGGGTTCGGCGGGCGTCGGGACCAACCTGCATCTCGACGTCATCCGTGCGGGGCAGCCGCTCGAGGTCACCCTGGTGCTGGTCGCCGCACCCAAGTCGCGGCTCGACGCCGAGCAGTACCACAGCCCCGAATTCGAGCTGACGGTGCGCGAGCTCGTCTTCACGGACTACCGCGCCTTCGATCTCGAGCCCGATTTCAGGGGCGTCCTGGTCAGCAGGATCGAAGAAGGCGGCTGGAGCAGTGTCGGTGGCCTGCAGATGGGTGACATCATCCAGAAGGTGGACGATCGGGTCGTCGAGTCTCCGGACGACGTCAGGCAGGTCCTCGAGGAGGCGGTCGAGACGGAGAAACGCAAGCTCGTCTTCTTCGTGCAACGCTTCGGCCGCACCCAGTTCGTCACCGTGCAGCCCAACTGGGACGGCGAATCGTAACGTCGTTCCGCCCGGCCGGTCGCCTTCGACCCCGGGCTGGATCGCTGGCGAAGCGCCACTCCTCCACGCGCCTGCTGCCCGCGGAGGAGTGGTCGTGCCCTCGTTCCCTCCGCGGTCCTAATGGACCTCGGCGGCGCGGGCCTTGAGGGCGTCGTTGGCGGCAATCTGCAGCTCGACGCGGCGGTTCTCCGCGCGTCCGGGCGCGGACTCGTTGCTGGCCACGGGCATGCTCTCGCCAAACCCCATCGACTGCAGTCGCGGAGCGTGGATTCCGCTCGCCATCAGGTAGTTCTTCACGGCTTGGGCGCGGCGCTCCGAGAGCATCTGGTTGTGTGTTTCACTCCCGGTGTTGTCGGTGTGACCCATCACGAGGACGTCGGTGTCGGGGTAGTCGGCCAGGACCGTGGCGACGTCGTCCAGGAGCTTGCGGGCCTGGCGCTTGAGCACCCAGGAGTCGACGTCGAAGAGGATGGGGCTCTCGAAGGTGACCACCAGCTTGTCCCCCTCGTGCTTGACCTCGGCTCCAGGCACCTTCTCCAGCTCTTCCTTCTGCTTGGCCATGTAGTCCCCGATGATGGCGCCTGCGGCCGCTCCGACCGCACCGCCGATGACGGCGCCCTTGCCCTCTCCAATCACGGCTCCCGTGGCGGCGCCCGCGATTCCACCAATGGCGGCGCCTTTCTGTGCGCCCGAGCAGCCTGCGAGTCCGAGCGATGCCACGACCGCGAACGCCAAGAGGAGCGCCGCGCCGCGCTTGAACCTCTGCATGTCAACCCTCCCATCCGGCAGCAACTGTGCCCTCCGAAGCCGGCACGACCCTCCTGGGAACGAATCCGGGCCCGGGCTTCGGTTCCATGAACACTCTTTGCACGCGGTGTGCCGTTCGGCTAGTCTGCGGCGTGCTTCGGGGGGAGTGTGGTGCCGGACCTCGCCTACGTCAACGGATGGATGGGCCCTCTGGACGAGGCCACGGTGGCAGTTCTGGACCGTGGCTTTCTGTTCGGCGATGGCGTCTACGAGGTGCTGCGAACCTACGGCGGGCGGCCGTTCGAGCTGCAGGCCCACCTGCGACGACTCGAGCACAGCCTGCGAGGTCTGGGTCTGCGTGCACCGATGTCCCGTCGGCGGCTGGAGACGCTGATCCACACGATGCTGGAGCGCAGCGGCTACCGGGATGCCCGCGTCTACGTCCAGGTGACGCGTGGCGTGGCGCCACGCACCCACGTCTTCCCGCGGGGAATCCGCCCCACCCTGGTGATCTACGTCGAGAGGGTGCCGGCCGGAGCGGAGCGCCGCCGCAGGCGCGGCATCTCGACCGTGACGATGGAGGACTGGCGCTGGCGTCGCTGCCATCTGAAGGCGCTCGTCTTGCTGCCCAACGTCCTGGCGCGCCAGGCGGCCCAGCGACAGGGTTCCGACGAGGCGATCCTCCTCGGGCCGGGCGGCATCGTCCGGGAGGGCGCGGCCAGCAACGTCTTCGTCGTCCGCGGACGCGTCCTGCGCACGCACCCGCTGGGACCGGAGATCCTTCCCGGGGTCTCGCGTCAGGTCGTTCTCGAGCTGGCGCAACAGGAGGGATTGAGGGTCCGCGAGAGCCGCTTTCGGCGTGCAACGTTGCTGGCGGCCGACGAGGTGCTGCTGAGCAGCACGGCACTCGAGATCATGCCCGTCGTGCGCGTGGACGGACGTCGGATCGGCAGCGGCAAGCCCGGACGCGTGTTCGGCGCGCTGTATGCGCGTTTTCTCGCGCGTGCGCGGCGCCCGACGCACGGTCGCACCAGCAGGGCCCGCACGGCATGAGAAGTGCTGGTTGGCGAAGGCACCGGGCAGTGTGTAGCATGGAGACGAGGGAGGTTCCGATGGCGAGGCGGGTCATCATCGAGTACTGCGCGGTTTGAAACTACCTTCCGCGTGCCACCAGTCTGGCGGCAGAGCTGAGGAAGAGGTTCGGGGTCGATGTCGATCTGGTCGAGGGCGCACTCGGCGCGTACGAAGTCAAGCTGAACGGCAACCCGATCTTCAGCAAGATCGAGACGGGTCGCTTCCCCGACGACAACGAGGTTTTCGCGCACTTCGAGTGAACGCGTGAGTGGAGGTTCCAATGCACGTGCGTGACATCATGAGTACCCCGGTGTTCGCGGTGGGGCACACGGACAGCCTGAAGGTCGCCGAGGACGTCATGGAGTGGAAGCACATCCGTCACCTGCCCGTCATCGATGAAGATGGGCATCTCGCGGGTCTCATCACGCACCGTGATCTGCTGCGCGCTTGCGTTTCGAGCATCGCCGAGATTCCGCAGCAGGAGCAGGACGCGTTGCTGCGCGGCATCCCCGTGCGGGAGATCATGCACGGCGAGGTGGTCACGGTGGAGCCGGAGTCGGATGCACGCGAAGCGGCGCGAACCATGCTGGAGAAGAAGATCGGCTGCCTGCCCGTGGTCGACGGCGGCAAACTCGTCGGAATCCTCACCGAAGCCGACTTCGTGAGCTACCTCCTGGAGATCCTCGAATAGGATGCACTGGATCGTCCTGGGCACCGCGATGACCATCCTGGCCGCGGTTCTCCGACCCCGGCGCGGCTCGCCACGACGCGTGCGGGTCATCGCCCACCGCGGCGCCTCGGGTCGAGCTCCCGAGAACACGTTGCCCGCGCTGCGGCTCGTCCAGGAGCTGGGCATCCGATGGGCCGAAGTCGACGTGCAACGCACCTCGGATGGCGTTCTCGTCCTCGTTCACGACGACAACTGGCGGCGGACCACGGGCCTCGATGCCGGTGTCCGGGAGACACCCTGGGACACGGTGTGCGGGCTCGATGCCGGCGGCTGGTTCGGCGAGGCGCACCGCGGGGTGGCCCCGGCAACGCTGGCGGAGGCGCTCGAACTCGCTGGCGAGGGCCTGCATCTGAACGTGGAGATCAAGTCGCCACACCGGGACCCGGGCCTGGGTGAGGCCGTGGCCGCCGCGGTGCGCATGCGCGCCCTGCAGAACCGGGTCCTGCTCACCTCGTTCGACCACGCCTGCATCGACCGCCTAGCGGAGTCCGGACCCGACCTCGATCTGGGCTATCTCGCGGCGCGCCCCATCGAGACGCAGCACACACGTGTGCGGACGCACGTCCTGCTGCACGACGTCGTCCTCGAACGCCCGGAAACGGTGTGCGAAGCGCACGCCCGCGGCCGCCGCGTGCTGGTCTGGACCGTCGACGATCCGCACGTCGCCCGCCGCCTCGTGCACCTCGGCGTCGACGGCATCATCACCAACCATCCCGAGCGGCTTCTGTCACTTGCTTGATCGATCGCCCTGCGGCTGTCGCCGCCAGTGGCGGGGCCGCCTGCGGCCGCGTCACCCGCGCGACCGAACGCGGAGGACGACTCGACGCGATCGTGCACCCCGAGGTCGGCCCGCGGTGCCCAGACCTCTGGCTCCGGGGCTGGGTGCGCGTCGGTCCGACCGGTCGTCACGCCGGCCGGCTCTCTGCCGTGCTTGGCTTCGAATCAGCGCTGAGCCGAGCGGCGCGACACGACCGCTCTCTCGGTGCGGGCTTGATCT
>JBHHXQ010000094.1:0-10356 GCA_046757105.1 Candidatus Krumholzibacteriia bacterium | reverse complement strand
GGATGAGATCGTCGTGACCACGATGGAGCACCACTCGAACATCGTGCCGTGGCAGCTCCTCTGCGAGCAGACCGGAGCCGCGCTGCGGGTCGCCCCCATCAACGACGACGGCGAGGTGATCCTCGAGGAGTACGAGAAGCTCCTCGGGCGGAGGACGAAGCTCGTGGCCGTGGGGCATGTCTCGAACGCTCTGGGGACGATCAACCCGGTGCGCGAGATGGCCGCGATGGCGCATCACCACGGTGCGGCGGTTCTCGTGGACGGCGCACAGGCGGCGGCTCACGTCCGGGTCGACGTGCAGGAGATCGGCTGTGAGTTCTACACCGTCTCCGGCCACAAGATGTTCGGTCCCACGGGTGTCGGGTTCCTCTACGGCAGGCGGGACGTGCTGGAAGCCATGCCCCCGTACCAGGCCGGCGGTGACATGATCGCCTCGGTGACGTTCGAGAAGACCACGTACAATCGGCTGCCGTACAAGTTCGAGGCGGGGACGCCGAACATCGCGGGCGTCGTCGGCCTCGGCAAGGCCATCGAGTACATCCGCGAGATCGGCCTGGGGCCGATCGCCGCCTACGAAGAGGAGCTCCTGGCCGCCGCCACGCAGAAGGTCTCTGCCGTGCCGGGCGTGCGCCTCATCGGCACCGCGCGCAGGAAGGCAGGAATCCTCGGCTTCACGCTCGACGGCGTGCACCCGCACGACATCGGGACGATCCTGGATCAGGAGGGCGTGGCCATCCGCGCCGGGCATCACTGCGCGCAGCCGGTCATGGAGCGCTTCGGCGTTCCGGCCACGGTGCGGGCCTCCTTCGCCCTCTACAATACGCACGAGGAGGTCGGGGTGCTGGAGCAGGCGCTGCACAAAGTGAAGGAGATCTTCCGTTGATGTCTGACCTGCGTGATCTGTACCAGGAGGTCGTCCTCGACCACGGGAGGAATCCGCGGAACCTGCGCAAGCTCGAAAACGCCGACCGGCAGGCGGTGGGCTTCAATCCTCTGTGCGGTGACAAGCTCACGCTCTACGTGTGCTACGAAGGCGACGTCGTCCAGGACATCTCCTTCCAGGGCACGGGCTGTGCCATCTCGACCGCTTCGGCCTCGCTTCTGACCGAGGTCCTGAAGGGGAAGACACGGAGCGAGGTGGACGCCCTCTTCGCGGACTTCATCGCTTTGCTCACGAGCGAAACACCGCCGGCGCTCGAGAGGCTCGGCAAGCTGGTTGTTTTCGCGGGCGTAAAGGACTTCCCGGTGCGCGTCAAGTGCGCGACCCTGGCGTGGCGGACGCTCGAGGCGGCGCTCGACGGCAACGTGGATCAAGTGACGACCGAATGAGGTCGGTGAGACGGGAGGATCGATGGAAACCCCATCCTTGGACACCGAGGCCATCAAGGAGCGCATCGTCGAGGTCATGAAGAGCGTCTACGACCCCGAGATTCCCGTGGACATCTACGAGCTGGGCATGGTCTACGGCATCGAAGTCGACGAGGCCGGGAACGCGACCGTCACGATGACGCTCACCACACCGGCCTGTCCGGTCGCCGAGTCGCTCCCGGCCGAGGTCGAGCTGAGGCTCAACGCGGTTGAAGGCGTCCGATCCGGAACGGTGAAGCTGGTGTGGGAACCTCCCTGGACGCCCGAAAGGATGTCCGAAGCCGCCAAGCTCCAGCTCGGAATGATGTAGCCCAGGCTGGTCCTGCGGCCCCTGCCAGGCTCCGGACGCTCGGCGAGCGCTGTTCGACATTCCTCGACCCTCGAGCGGACTCCACGACGGACGGCATCCCCGGCCCGGCCCGAGACCCCACCTGAGTTCCCGACCTTCGTCCGCGGCGAAGGAAGCGGCATCTGCAGCTCGAAGGATGGTGGATTGCTTCTTGCATGGAAACACGACGGTCTGGAGTGAAGGGATTCCTCGAGGCGGGATCCGCAACGCGGCTCCATCACGCGAAGGGAACGCAGAGGATGCGAGACTGGTTTTCGAGTCCGCTACTGCTCGCGACCTTCATCAGTGCGCTCGCGGCCATCACGTGCTGTGTCGCGGGCATTGCAGCGCTGCGGAGGAAGAAGCTCCTCGGTCTCGGCGTGAGTTCGACGCTCGCCTTGCTCCTCTTCGCCGTGGCTGGGATGTTCGGGGCCATTTCGATCGGCACACAGGGTTTCCGCGCGCTGACGCACGAAGAAATCGCGGCGCGCATCACCACCGACCCCACGGGCCCGCAGCGGTTCAGGGCGCGCTTCTCGTTTCCGGATGGAAGCGAGGCCACCTTTGACCTCGCGGGTGACGAGCTCTATGTCGATGCCCACATTCTCAAGTGGAAGTCGATCGCCAACTACCTCGGGCTGCACACGGAGTACGAGCTCGACCGGGTCGCCGGACGCTACTTGAGGCTCGCGGAAGAGCAGACGCGGCCGCGCACGGTCTTCGGTCTCGCTCCGCGACGCCCGGTGGATCTCTTCGATCTCCGCATGAAGCACCCGCGTCTGGGGCCGCTGGTGGACGCCGAGTATGGTTCCGCGTCCTACGTTCTCGCGGATCAGGCGGCAGCCTTCGAGGTGCGGGTCTCGACGAGCGGCCTGCTGATCCGCGAGATCGACCGCACCTTCCAGTAGCGACACCCTCCGCCAGATGCCTGCAAGGGCGACGCGTCGAGCCCGCAGCGCGGCGCCAGCGACGCGTCGGGCCGCGGTGCAGCGCGGCTGGACGGCTCGGGTCCGTGGCGGATCGCCTGCGACGGATCCTGCCGGTGTCGCGGCGCCGCTGGGCGGCTCGAGCCCGTGGCGAAGCGCCGGGAGGATCGCCATCCGGAGGGGACTGGGGTATCCTGGCTCCGTAGTGGAGCCGAGACGGCCGATGGCGAAAGGCTGAACCCGTGAGACCATGCCGGTGGTTGTGTGGCGTGCTGGCGTTTCTGCCGGTCGCGATTCTGGATCCCGCAGCCACCGCGGCGGACGAGAACCCTCCGATGCCGGGCTTCCGGCTCGAGGCGTCGGATCCCCGTGCCATCGAGATCGCCGACGACGTCATGGCGGCGATGGGGGGACGCCGGGCGTGGGACGGGTCCCGCTACGTGAGCTGGCGCTTCTTCGGCAGGCGCACGCATTACTGGGATAAGTGGACGGGTGACGTACGCATCGAAGGAGGCGGCAAGCTGATCCTCATGAACATCCACAGCAAGAAGGGGCGCGTCTGGGAGGCGGGCACCGAGGTCACGCATCCGGATTCGCTCGCGAAGCTCCTCGACCTCGGCTTCGAGCTGTGGACGAACGACAGCTACTGGGTGTTCATGCCCTACAAACTCAAGGACAGCGGCGTCCGCCTGCGCTACCGCGGCGAGCGCAAGATGCAGAGCAGCCGGCCGGCGGACGTCCTGGAGCTGACCTTCGCGGAGGTCGGCGTGACGCCCGAGAACCGCTACGAGGTCCTGGTCGACAAGGAAACGCGCCTGGTGGGCGAGTGGACGTTCTACAGCGAGGCGACGGACGAGGAACCGCGTTTCACCATGCCCTGGAACCACTGGCGCCGCGTGGGCCGCATCCTGTTGGCCGCAGACCACGGCCGGGGCAAAGACTGGAAGCTGGCCGTGTTCGACGAGCTCCCGCGCGCGGTTTTCGAGAGCCCGGACCCGGTCATGTTCGAGTAGGGCCTCAACCCATCATCTGCAGAAAGACCTGCCGCCGGCGCGGACGGTTGTCGAAGTCGCACACGACGATCTGCTGCCAGGTGCCCAGGATCGGCGTGCCGTCCTGGACCGGAACGGCCAGCGAGGGCCCCAGGAGCGCCGAGCGCACGTGCGAGTAGCCGTTTCCATCGCCCCAGGCCAGGTTGTGTTGGTACTCGGCGTCGCGCGGCGCCAGGTGCTCCATGGCGCGCTTGAGGTCCTGCACGGCGCCACGCTCGTATTCGATGGTGGTGACTCCGGCGGTCGCGCCCGGCGTGAACACCAGAAGCATGCCCTGGTGGATGCCCGACTCCTGGAGAAAGTGGTGCACCTCGTCGGTCACGTCGGTCACGTCCATGTCGACCGTACCCTGGAGCTCGATTGTCTTCTTCACGATCCGCATGCTCACCTCGATCGCGGTCCCGCGGGCAGGGGTGGAGCACGAAACCCGTGCTAGAGTTCGTCGAAGTGCATTTCCGGGTTCTCGGACCAGTGCGCGTGGATCAAGCGCCAGGCTCCATCGCGCCGCACCCAGATCTCGGTGCCCCGACCGACGAAGGGGACCGGCAGCATCGGCGAGTCGACCATGATGTTCGCGGTCAACCATGCCACGTCGCCGTGGACCACGACGACCGGGTCCACCACGGTCCACTTCGCATCACCCAGGCGGCGGAACATCCGGGTCAGACCTCGCTCGACCTTGCCGAGGTCGTCGAAGCGGCTCTTGATCATCGGGTGGAAGATCAGCAGATCCGGGGATGGTTCGAGGAGCGATGTGAAGATCTCGACGTTGTGGGCTTCATAGGCGCGAACCAGCTGGTCGTGGGATTCGAGGACCGCCTGCACCGCCTCGGCTTCCGATTGCACCGTGGGCTGCGTCCAGTCCCGGGTTCGTGCGTGGCGCGCGCAGCCGGTCGCCGGCAGGCCGATCGCCAGGATCAGGCAGAGCAGGACAACCCTTGGAGACTCGGCCCGTGAACGCATCGTGGCCCCCTTTGCACCAATCCCTGCAACCCAGGAGTCGATCCGGGACGCCAGCCGGGCCTCTTGCGCGACCCGGAGCGCGGATTCCGGCTCCTGCACGTGTCATCCGCCTTTCTTCCTGCGGTGTCAAGAGCTGGTTCCAGGCGTCCCGGGATGGGGGCGGGAGCCGGAACCGGTCGCGGCAGAACGGCCTGCGAACGACAACGTTTGCCGTGCGAGCAGGCTCTGCGCTGATGTAAGGTTTCGCGTATGATGCCCGGGTCCTGTGGGAGCCGGCAGGCGGTCACTTTTCGAGGAGGTCACGGTTTCATGGCCGAAACGGCGAGCGGCGTGTTGAAACGGATGCGAAACGGATCGGGAGTGCTTCGGGATCCAGCACGCTCCTTCCGCCCTGGGCCCGCTGACGCGGTGGTGCCGCCGAAGCTCATGCGTGGTCTGGCCGAGGGGGCGACGGTCGTGGGGCCCGTGCGGCGCGGAAGACGCGGCCCGGAGCTTCTGGAAGTCGAGTCGGTGTGCGGCCTGAGCGTGCACGAGTTCGAGCGGCGCACGCCGTACAACCGGCTGACGGCGGTCGATCCGCACGAGCGTTTCCATCTGGGAGACACCGGCGACGTGAGCATGCGACTCGTGGATCTGGTCGCGCCGATCGGCAAAGGGACACGCGGCTTGATCGTTTCGCCTCCCAAGGCCGGCAAGACCACCTTGCTCGAGCAGATCGCCAGGTCCGTCCACGCCGACGATCCGCAGGCGCGCATCATCGTTCTGCTGATCGACGAGCGTCCCGAGGAAGTGACGCACTTCCGGCGCGCCGTCGAAGCGGAGGTCCTGGCCAGCTCGATCGATCAGGGCGTGCGGGAGCATGTGGAGCTGGCCGAGCTGGCGCTGGCGCACATCCGCACCGAGTTCGAGACCGGGCGAGACGTGGTGGTGCTCGTGGACAGCCTCACGCGCATGGGACGCACGTTCAATCTCAGGGGCTCGGGGCGTGGGCGCACGATGTCCGGGGGCATCGAGGCCGGCGCTCTCGATGTGCCGCGTCGCTTCTTCGGCCTGGCCCGCAACGCCGAGAACGGCGGCTCGGTGACGATCATCGCGACCGCGCTCGTCGACACCGGATCGCGCGCCGACCAGCTCATCTTCGAGGAGTTCAAAGGAACGGGAAACAGCGAGATCGTTCTCGAGCGTTCACTCGCCGAGGCACGCATCTTCCCGGCCATCAACCTCCCCGCCAGCGGCACGCGCAAGGAGGAGCGGCTCTACGGTGCAGAGGAGGTCGCCCGGATCACCCAGCTGCGACGTGTCCTCGTGGATCGCGACCCGCGAGCCGCCATGGAATCCCTCCTCGAACTCATGAACAAGCATTCCACCAACGAGGAGCTCCTGGAGAGCATTCCGAGGCCCGCGTAGCGGCGCGGCCAGCGCCCTGGAGCCTCTGGTCGCGCGACCTTCCGGGGTTCGCGCCAGGCCGCCGAACCGGGGTTCGGGCCCAGGCTCCCGGGTTCGCACCAGGCCGCCGATCCGACGCGCAGGCCTTCGCGCCGGGCCGGCACTCTCCGGTGCCGGGACGAGAGCACGCTCCCCGGGCTCAGGCGGGTGCACAGCGCGACCCGGCGGCGGCTGCCCCCTCGTGACGGAGCAGTCAGCGCTTGCGGTCCAGGCCCCCGGCATAGCCGGTCAGCGAGCCGTCCGCGCCGATCACCCGGTGACACGGGATGACCAGCGCGATCGGGTTGCGGGAGTTCGTGACGCCCACGGCCCGCGCCGCTCCGGGGCGACCGACCTGGGCGGCGAGCTTGCCGTAGGAGGTCGTGGTGCCGTGCGGGATCCGCCGGAGCGCGGCCCACACCCGGCGCTGAAACGCCGTCCCTCCGGTGTCCGCGGGCACGTCGTCGAGGGCGTCAAGATCACCGCGCAGGTAGGCGCGCACGCGGCTCGAGTAGCCGTTCGGATCGGCCGCGGGGACCAGCTTCACGGAGCCGAAGCGCGCCGCGAGATGCGACAGCATGCGCGAGCGGCCATCGGCGAAGTCGAGCGCGACCAGCGCGTCGTCACTCGCAACCAGGAGAATCGTCCCGATCGGGGACTCGATCTCGGCGATTCGCAGCTGCATCGGCTCACCCTCCGGTCCACAGATACATCGCCGCGTAGGCACGCCAGGGGCGCCACGGCTCGGCAGCCCTCGCGACCTCGGTGGCCGTCACCGGACGCGCGCGCGTGCCGAGTGCGTGTCGCAGGCCGAGATCGGCGGCCGGAAACGCATCCGGCTCGCCCAGCGCGCGCATGGCGACGTACTGCGCGGTCCACTCGCCGATGCCGGGCAGCTCGCACAGCCGGCGGATCGTGTCGTCCAGGGGCCGCGCGGCATCGAGTTTCAGCTTTCCGTCCGCCACCGCTGCCGCGAGCGACGCGATCGCCGCCGCGCGTGCGCGCGGCATGCCGATGCGCGTCAGATCGGCGGCCGCCAGCACCTCGGGGCGTGGGAACACCGCCCACAGGTCCGGCGGCCCATCGAGTGCGAGCCGTTCACCGTGAGCCTCGACCAGGCGTGCGGCCAGTGTGGTCGCCGCCCGGACGCTCACCTGTTGACCGAGGATCGCGCGCACGGCGATCTCGAAGCTGTCCCAGGCCCCAGGGATGCGAAGACCCGGCAGGGCCGCCAGGAGCGGCGCGAGCCGCCGATCGCTCCGCAGGTGGGCGGCGATCTCCTGTGGATCGGCATCCAGATCGAACTTGCGCCGCAGCCGCTCGACGACCTGGATGAGCGCCGTCGGGTTCGCGAGCCGAATGCGCGCGAGCAGGTGGCAGCTCTCACCGGCGACACGGCGCACCTCGATGACGCCCTGATGACCGTCGATGCTCACGGTGCGCCGGTACGAATCGGTCCCCGTGGAAGCCACTCCGGGTGTCGCCCGGCGCTCGAGGAAGCGGAGCAGCGCCTCCCACTGGAGTGGAGGCCGGAAGCCGAGCTTGAGCTCGATGTCGGAGGTGCTCGGGACGCTCGGCCGGCGGGCGCCGTTCCGTGCCGCAGCACGGACGCGCCGCAACTCGGTCGGGGTCCTCTCGAACGTGGCGCGGATCGCGTCGTTGAAACGCCGCACGCTCGCAAAGCCGGCCGACATCGCAACCTCCGCCATCGGGAGCTGCGTCTCGTCGATCAGCTTCTTTGCGAACAGGACCCGCCGCGTCCGCGCAACCGTGCCGGGCGAAGTGCCGAGCTGCCTCTGGAACAGGCGCCGCAGGTGGCGTTCGCCGACGCCGAGGCGTTCCGACAGATCGTCGACACGGCTGTCGTCCAGCCCGCCTTCCGAGATCAGGCGCAGCGCGCGGGCCACGGTGCTGGTGGTCCCGCGCCAGGCCGGCGTGCCGGGCGACGTCTCGGGGTGGCAGCGCAGGCAGGGACGGAAGCCGGCCTCCTGCGCCGCGGCCGCGCACGGGAAGAAACGGCAGTTCTGGCGCTTCGGCGTGGGCGCCGGGCAGACGGGTCTGCAGTACACGCCGGTCGACACGACGCCGGTGAAGAAGCGCCCGTCGAAGCGGGCGTCGCGCGCGCGGAGCGCCCTGTAGCAGGCCTTCGGGTCGAGTTCCATGCTGGAGTTATAGCGTCTGGCGGTCCGCATGTCTGGCCGTTTTCGGACCTCGAGGTGGGCGCCTGGGCCGCCCCGGTTCCGGCCCACCCCCGAATCGTGCAACAGACGACCATTCAGGGGCTTGAGCGACTCCTCGGCCCCTGGAGCGTCGCGTCGATCCGTGCGAGTCCCGCGGCAGGCCGGAACAGCTGGCCTGGCCGCGCAATCCGGCAGGCGCACCACGGAGCGGGCGGGACGCCCGGCCACTCGCGAATCTGCTAGGCTGACACGCCGCGAGACGAACGTGAAGCGATTGCTCATGCAACGGGGTGGAGCGCGCGTGGCTGCAACGGCTTCGTCCTTCCTGAGGAAGCTCGAGAACTCCAGGGACAGCTACGGCGGAGGCAGCGCGCAGCGCAAGCTCGAGCTGCTGCGCGCTCTCGAACGGCGCTGGCTCGCCCGCCCGCGTGATGTGCTGCGTCTCCACGAAATCCTCTGCTTCCTGCGCGCGTACCCCGACGATCCACAGGTTCTGGGCCAGGTCGAGCGCATGCTCGCAAGCTTCGCCGACCGCGGCGATCTCCGGCGACACCGCGCGAAGCTCGCCGACTCGGGCATTGCGGGGACCTCCATCAACTTCCAGTTCTTCTGGCCCACGGCGCGCTGGCTGGCACAGCGCTGGCCGGATCGCCTGTCGCTGGATTGGCAGAGCTTCGACGGCGAGGAGAGACTCCACGAGGTTCTGCCGCTTCTCGTGCCGTACCCGGAAACCGGCGGGTTCGACGAGCTGAGCTTCTCGTTGCGCGAGTGGATCGAGCGCCTCAAGGGACCCGACGAGACCGACGCGCTGTTCCTGGTGCGCCGCATCGAGGCGCTGCCGGGTGACGCGTTCACGCGTGAGGCCTTCCACGACGGTTTCGACGTCTGGTTCCACCTCGAGCCGGGTCCCGACACCCCGTCCCGCACACACGCGAAGTACCGGGCGGCGCCCGTCGTGTATCAGGCGCGGCCGCTGCAGCGCGGCCGCCCCTCCCTGCGGGACGAGATTCGGCGTCCGCCGCTCTCGGTCCGGGTCGTCTCGCCCCGCGAGGGTCAGAAGCTGATCGACCTGGCGTGCGGGGCGATGGTGACCCGCAGCCGCGACCTCGACGTGTTTGCGTACGGGAACAAGTACGACGTCCGCCTGGTCGACTGCGGTGAAGGACTGCAGTTCGCGTGCATCGGCTTCGTTCCCGAACGGCGTCTGCTCCTGCATGCCGTCTACGGCTTCTTGACTCTCAAGAACGGTGTGCCGATGGGCTACGTGCTCGCGAGCGTGCTCTATCGCGCCGCGGGGATCGCGTACAACACCTTCGAGACCTACCGCGGTGCCGAGGCGGCCCAGGTCTTCGGACGCGTTCTGGGCACGGTGCGGCATCTGTTCGACACCGAGTCGTTCAGCATCGATCCGTATCAGCTCGGGTACGGCAACACCGAGGGGCTGAAGTCGGGCGCCTGGTGGTTCTACTACAAGCTCGGCTTCCGTCCTCGCGACGCCGAGGTCCGACGCGTTCTGCGCCGCGAGCTGGCGCGCATGAAGAAGAACGCGCGACATCGTTCGAGTGTGGCGACGCTCGAGAAGCTGGCGGCCGAACACGTTTTCCTCGATCTGGACCCGGCGAAGAAAGAGGGGCGCCTGCCGCTGTGGAACGTGAGCCTGCAGATCTCTCGTCACCTGGCGCGGCGATTCGGTGCCGACCGCGAGTCGGCGATGCGCACGTGCGCCCGCGAAGCGGCGCGCCTTCTCGGACTGCGTTCGGTGCGCGGCTGGTCGGCCGGGGAACGTCAGGCCTGGAAACGCTGGAGCCCCCTCATCACGGCGCTGCCGGGTGTCGGGCGCTGGGGGCCGGCGGACAAGAGGGCGCTGGTGGAGGTGGTGCGGGCGAAGGGTGGGCGGCACGAAAGCGATTTCGTTGGGCTCTTCGACGCGCATCGCAGGCTGCGGCAGGCCGTCCTGAAGCTGGCGGAAGCCGGGGAAGTGTAGCACCCAGTCGTTTCGGTCCTCGGGGTTTCGCGTCAAGGCCCACGCGAGCAAGAAAGTGGGGGGCCATACGCACACCCGCAACCTGTAGGTCGTCACCTTCCGGGCGGGATTCGCGCACTCTTAGGAGGCG